>CAYTDF010000175.1:0-8722 GCA_964436365.1 uncultured bacterium
GGCTGTGGTGAATGGCGGGTTCTTCAACATGGAAGAAGGCTGGTCCATCGGGTTGGTGATGAATCACCGGCGACTTCTCCGTTTGCCTTGTCCGGCCAAAAAATTCCGTGCCACGGTCGGGTTTCTTTCGAAAGGCGTCCTTTTTGACTGGATCCATCCCGCCGACATTGAGGATAACCGGATCGGTGAGGCGAAGCCGGACTGGGATAAGTGTAGGGCCGCGCTGGGCGCGGGGCCGATGCTTGTGCGTCAGGGAGTGAACTATCTCGAAACGGACACCCAAGAGTTCAACATGACGGGACTGGCTCCCCGTACTGCGATTGGCGTTACGGAAGACGGTACGGTCATTCTCTTGGTCGTTGACGGTCGACAGGTTTGGTGGAGCCGGGGGGTGTCGCTACCCGAACTCGCCGACTTGATCTTGGCCCATGGAGCGGTCGATGCGCTCAATCTGGACGGTGGTGGATCGTCGGTCATGATTCTTCAAGACGAGATCGTGAATCGCCCCTCCGACGGTTCGCAACTTGGGCTGACCGGCAAAGAACGAACCGTGACCAATGTGCTTACTGTCACCAAGATCCCCAAGAAAGAAAACTAGGAGTGTGCCGGAGAACGTGTGCGCGGCCACCCCTCTGAGTGAAATGGAGCCGAAAGGCTTGATCCTCGTTGCTTTCAAGACAGATACAGATACGTAGCGAAGGGCACGGGGCAACCCCACGCGATAGTGGCACGCCCAACTACGTTTTCAGCCAATGGCTCAGGTCGCGCCCGGTCATTTCGCCGAACCGCAGAATCTGTTCGCGGTAGGCCTCGATCAGCATGGACCGCGTTTCCGGCGGCATCGGATTGTACTTCCCTGGATTCACGACCCGGTCGAGCGTGGGGTGGAACGAATCGTCGAGACCGACGAATCGATAGATCTCCGAAGCGAGTTCGACCGGTCTCCGTTTCAGATCGTCAAAGAAGAAAACGCCCATCGTCGGAAACGCTTCGCGCCAGTGCGCCAAGAAATCCGCGTAGCAACCTTGGAGGCGAAGCCAACGCCCGTCGTCGGCGAACATCCGCTCGAACGGCACGACGCCTTTTCCCAGACGCTCCTTCCGATTCCGCCAGAACCAATAGTGCGACCAGGCCCGGTCGACGGGGTTGCGGAACATCGCGAATACGCGAAGGCCCGGGTAACTCGCATTCAGCTCGTCACGCGCCGAGGGCTGTCTACGCCAAAAGTGCAGCGCACGACGAGGATTCCATTTCGGATAGAACTCCAGGTGCGTCGAATCCGGGCGCGGCGTCACGAAGTAGTTGACCGATATCTCACCCGCCAACCGGCCTTCCTTCTCTGAGAAGAACTCGTGGTACCAGCCGCTCCCCCGGTGGAAACGGTGTACGTAATAACCGATCTCCTTCTTGCTGATGAGCGCACCGGGATGTTGGTCGAGGATATTCGCGATCCATGTCGTACCGCACTTTTGTACGCCGACGCCGACGAAGTCCGGGCCTTCCGCACGGGGAACGATTGAGGGGATTGAGTTCATGCGCGTGAGTCTATCAGACACCCATGGGCCGTGAAATGAATCTCCCAAACATGCGAAACGCTCGACCGAACACACCTGTCGCGACGGACCTTGCATCCTGAGCTACCTAGCAATGTGTAGATCCGCTGTACATAATTCAAAAGGTGTTAATTCTCGCCGCAGTTTCGTCAATAGGGGGCAACGGTGGATATTGGCTGAACGAAGGCTCAAGTGGAGCTTAGTGTACAATGGTTCATCGTGTAGAGCGACTGTCACCCGAAGAACAGGCGCAAGAAACCCAGGAATGGTTAGAGTCACTAGATGAAGTCCTTGAACGTGAGGGGCCGGAGAGAGTGTACCGGCTCTTGGAGGAGCTGGACGACCACGCGCATAAGAGCGGAATTCGGCAGCCTCTTCATGCCAACACGCCGTACATCAACACCATTCCCCTCAAAGAACAACCGGCCTATCCCGGCAACCGCGAAATCGAGCGCCGCGTCAAGAGTCTGATTCGCTGGAACGCGATGGCGATGGTGGTCCGAGCCAATCGCGAAGAAGAAGGCATCGGCGGCCACATCTCCACCTACGCTTCCGCCGCCACCCTGTACGAAGTGGGATTCAATCATTTCTTCCGGGGGCGAGAGCACGAATGCGGTGGCGATTTCGTCTATTTTCAAGGCCACGCTTCCCCCGGCATGTATTCCCGCGCGTTTTTGGAAGGCCGGCTTAGTGTCGAAAAGCTCGAGAACTTCCGGCGCGAACTCCGGCCCGGCGGTGGGCTCTGCTCCTATCCCCACCCGTGGTTGATGCCCGAGTTTTGGCAGTTCCCAACCGTCTCCATGGGGCTGGGACCGATCACATCGATCTACCTCGCCCGCTTCATGCGTTATCTCGAAGATCGCGGACTCAAGGAGAAGAGCGACGCCAAGGTCTGGGCCTTCTTGGGCGATGGCGAAACCGACGAGCCGGAATCGCTGGGTGCGATCACCCTCGCTTCCCGCGAGCGGCTGGACAACCTCATTTTTGTCATCAACTGCAACATGCAGCGGCTCGATGGGCCGGTGCGTGGCAATGGCAAGATTATGCAGGAACTGGAAGCCGCGTTCCGGGGTGCGGGTTGGAATGTCATCAAAGTGATCTGGGGCGACGATTGGGATCCCCTCTGGGAAAAGGATACCGAGGGGATTCTGCAGAAGCGTCTGGAAGATCTCGTCGATGGCGAGTATCAAAAATTCATTGTCGAGTCGGGCGATTACGTTCGGCAACACGTTTTCGGCGCGGACCCGCGCCTCCTGGAAATGGTGCAGAACTTGTCCGACGAGCAGCTGCAACGTATGCGGCGCGGCGGCCACGATCCAGAGAAAGTCTACGCCGCTTTCAAGGCTGCGGTGGAGCACAAGGGCGCGCCGACCGTTGTCTTGGCCAAGACCGTCAAGGGATACGGCTTGGGAGAATGCGGTGAAGGCAAGAACATCACCCACTCGCAGAAAAAGATGAACGAGGAAGAGCTCCGCGAGTTCCGGTCACGGTTCGGTATCCCCATCTCCGACGAAGAGATCGCGGAAGCGCCATTCTATCGCCCCGCCGAGGACAGCCCCGAGATCGCATATATGAAGGAGCAGCGGGAGGCGAAGGGCGGCTATCTGCCTTCGCGGCGGCCCCAGTGCGCGCCCTTCACGCCGCCGCCGGAGTCGCTTTACGAGGAGTTCTACGAGGGCACAGAAGGACGCGAAGTCTCGTCGACCATGGCCTTCGTGCGCATCCTCTCCAAACTCTTGCGCGACAAGGAAATCGGAAAGCTGATCGTGCCCATCGTCCCCGATGAAGCGCGCACCTTTGGGATGGAAGCCCTCTTCCGCCAATGCGGTATCTATTCACACGTCGGGCAGCTCTACGAACCCGTCGATGCCGCCAGCCTCCTCTACTATAAGGAGGCCAAAGACGGCCAGATCCTCGAAGAGGGGATCACCGAGGCGGGTTCCATCTCCTCCTTCATCGCGGCCGGGACGGCCTACTCGACGTATGGCATCAACACCATCCCCTTCTTTATCTATTACTCGATGTTCGGGTTCCAGCGCATCGGGGACCTGATCTGGGCCGCCGCCGACATGCGTTGCCGGGGATTCTTGATCGGCGGAACCTCCGGCCGGACGACTCTGGCGGGCGAGGGATTGCAGCATCAAGACGGGCACAGCCACGTGCTCGCCTCGACGGTGCCGAACGTCGTGGCCTACGATCCCGCCTATGCTTACGAACTGGCGGTGATCGTACAGGAAGGCATTCGCCGAATGTACCAAGAGCAGGAGAGTATCTTCTACTATCTAACCGTCCAGAACGAGAACTACGCCATGCCCCCCATGCCCAAGACCAAAGGGATTCGCGAGGGGATTCTCAAAGGCATGTACAAGTTGAAGGCGACTTCGAAACGATCCAAAAAATTGCGTGCGAACCTGTTTGGCAGTGGCTCCATCATCAGCCAGACGCTCGAGGCGCAGACGATTCTCGAAGAGAAGTACAATGTCGCCACGGATGTATGGAGCGTCACCAGCTACAACCAGCTACGGTCTGACGCTCTCGACGCCGACCGTTGGAACCGGCTCCATCCCGGTGACAAGCCCCGCGTTCCGTTTGTGCAAGAATCTCTTGCGGATGCCAAAGGCGTTTTTGTGGCCGCATCGGACTACATGAAACTGATGCCGGACTCGATCGCCCAGTGGCTACCCGGTCCGCTGGTCTCTCTGGGGACCGATGGGTTTGGGCGGAGCGAGTCGCGCGGTTCGCTACGTGACTTCTTTGAGATCGACTACCGTTATGTTGTCCTGGCGACACTCTCCGCGTTGGCGCAGGACGGCAAACTCGATCGGAAGGTCGTTGAGAAAGCCATCAAAGAGATGGATATCGATCCCGAGAAACTGGATCCAACCATCAGTTAGAGCGTCTCTCTCGGGAGGCGTGCAGAGCGAGGATAGGCGGAATAAGGTATGTCCGAAGAAATCAAACTTCCCGAATTGGGTGAAAACGTCCCTGGGGGGGACATCGTCTCGGTTTTGGTGTCGGTTGACGACACCATTGAGGTCGACCAGTCCGTACTGGAGATCGAAACCGACAAAGCTGTGATCGAGGTCCCGTCGACTGTGGCCGGAGTGGTCCGTGAGGTGCGGGTCCAACCGGGTCAAAAGGCCAAAGTCGGACAGGTCATCCTGGTCGTCGATCCCACAAACATGAGCGCGGCCAAGAAACCCGCCGAACCCCAGCCCCAGACAGCCGCTCCGGAGCCACCGGTCTCCGAATTGCCCCCCTCTGTCCCCTCCCGCTCTGCGCCGGTTGCAGCGTTGCCCATACGCCCCGCCTCCGGCGGATCCGCGCCCGCCGCGCCGTCTGTACGGCGTTTCGCACGCGAACTCGGACTCGATATTCACGTCATCCCCGGGAGCGGTCCCAGTGGACGCGTATCCAAGGAGGATGTGAAGAACTACAGTCGGCAGATCAACACCCAGGGGCCTCGCGCCGGTTCCGTCGCCTGCGTGCATCCGGTCCCGCTTCCCGATTTCTCCAAATGGGGTGAAATCGACCGGCAGCCGATGAACAAGGTTCGGCGCATCACCGCCGAGCATCTGCACCAGGCATGGGTCAGCATTCCTCACGTGACTCAGTTTGACAAAGCGGACATCACCAAACTCGACGACCTACGGAAACGATGTGCCGATCCGGTCGAGGCGGCCGGAGGAAAACTGACCGTCACCGCGATCCTGCTCAAGATTCTCGCCTCGGCGCTGAAGGTCTTCCCGCAGTTCAACGCCACTGTCGACCTCCCCCAAAAGGAGATTGTCTACAAGAAGTTCTACAACATCGGCGTGGCTGTCGACACAGAGCGCGGCTTGCTCGTGCCTGTCGTTCGTGACGTCGACCAAAAGAACATTCGCGACATCGCGGTCGAGCTGAACGAGCTCGCCGAGAAGACGCGAAACCGCAAGGCGTCGCCCGACGATCTCCAGGGCGGGACATTCACCGTCAGCAATCTCGGCGGTATCGGCGGCACGGCATTCACTCCGATCGTCAACTCGCCCGAGGTCGCCATTCTCGGCGTCTCACGCGCGGCGGTCGAGCCGCTCTATCGCGATGGTGAATTTGTGCCCCGCCTGATGTTGCCGCTCTCGCTTTCCTACGATCACCGGTTGATCGACGGGGCCGATGGCGCACGTTTCATGCGTTGGGTGGTCAAGGCTTTGGAAGAACCGTTTGTCATCAGTCTGGAGGGGTAGTCATCATCGTAGCGCAAACCGATTCAACTCAAGTCGTCGTTATCGGTGCGGGGCCGGGGGGCTATGCCGCCGCGTTCATGGCCGCCGACCTGGGTCTGCAAGTCACTCTGGTCGATTTGGATGCAAATCCTGGCGGTGTGTGTCTATACCGAGGCTGCATCCCTTCGAAGGCGTTCTTGCATGTCGCCAAGGTGCTCACCGAAGCTCGCGAAGCGTCCGCGTTCGGTGTCGACTTCCAACCGCCCAAGATCGACCTCAAGAAGATGCGGCAGTGGAAAGACGGGGTCATTCGGAAGATGACCGGCGGACTCGGGCAGCTCTCCAAGAGCCGCAAGATCGACTACATCCAGGGGCGCGCCTCCTTTCTCGACTCCCGGTATTTGAAGATCGAGAGAACCGACGGTGGCGAGACCACGCTGAGTTACAAATGGGCGATTCTCTCCACCGGCTCTCGTCCGGCGACGATCCCCGCGTTTTCGCTCGACAGTCCACGTCTGCTCGACTCCACCGGAGCCCTGGAGTGCAAGGATATTCCCAAGACCCTTCTGGTTGTCGGTGGCGGGTATATCGGTCTGGAACTGGGCACGGTTTACGCCGCGCTGGGCACCGAAGTCAGTGTGGTCGAAATGACGCCGGGTCTGCTGCCGGGTGCCGACCGCGACCTCGTGGATGTTCTCGCCAAGCGTGCCCATGATATCTTCGAAACCGTCATGCTCGAAACGCGTGTGACCGGCATGGCCAAGAAGGACAAGACCATCCAGGTCACGATGGAGACGAGGGAAGGGAAGAGC
Organism: uncultured bacterium; assembly: GCA_964436365.1. Classification (GTDB taxonomy): domain Bacteria; phylum Hinthialibacterota; class Hinthialibacteria; order Hinthialibacterales; genus CAYTDF01. Next base: position 6,568 of record CAYTDF010000175.1, read on the forward strand.
CTCGACCGCGCGTATGAAAAAGTCCTCGTCTCAATCGGCCGCAAACCCAATTCCGGCGGGCTGGGTCTGGAGAATACGAAGGTTGGCGTTGACGAAAAGGGGTTTGTGATCGTCGACAGGCAGCAACGCACGTCCGATCCTTCAATTCTCGCCATCGGCGATGTCGCCGGGGAACCGATGTTGGCACACAAAGCGTCGCATGAGGGTCGTGTGGCCGCCGAAGTAATTGCCGGGCAAAAATCCTTCTTTGACGCGCAGGCCATTCCGGCCGTCGTCTTCACCGACCCCGAACTGGCTTGGTGCGGTTTGACTGAAGCCGAAGCCGCAGCAGAGAACCGGGAGGTCCGGGTCACACGATTTCCATGGGCCGCATCCGGCCGGGCCACGACCCTGGGGCGTAACGATGGGCTCACCAAGATGATTATCGACCCCAAGTCCGAGCGAGTTCTGGGTGTGGGGATTGTCGGGCCGGGCGCGGGCGAGCTGATTGCCGAAGCGACTCTGGCTATCGAGATGGGCGCGGTGGCTTCAGATATGTCGTTGACCATCCATCCCCATCCGACGCTTTCCGAGACCGTGATGGAATCCGCCGAGCTCTTCTTCGGGCATTGCACGCATTTATACGCACCAAAGAAGAAATAGGGAGAGCCTAAGAAGTATTGTCCGTTCCACCAAACCCCGTGTCCCCGAGTGGCGTGTGCGCAGCACACGTTGTATCGAGGGGCACGAAGCATAGATTTCTCGTTAAACTACACTACTGCCCCTTCTTCCAAATCGCCTTGCCCGTGTACTTCTTGCCGACCTGGTATCGTTCGCTCGGCGTGACGGCCTCTGCCATGATCCCTTCAATCTTCTTCACGATGCCCGCGTGTTTACTGGCGATGTTTTTCGTCTCGCCGATATCGGTATCGAGATCGTAGAGCTGCACCTCGCTTTTCCGGCCCAAGCGGATCCCTTTCCATCGCCCCAACCGCACCGCCTGGTCGTAGCGGTCGCGACAGTGGCCGTAATCCCAGTACAGGTATTCATGCGGGGTTTTGAGTTTGCCGCCCATAAGCGTGTCGACAATTGAGAGACCGTCGGTATCGGCGGGGGCTTCGGTCCCGGCCAGTTCGGCGAAGGTCGGCATCATATCCTGGAACGCGACGATCTCATCGGTGGTCTTGCCCGCCGGAACCTTCCCCGGCCAGCGCGCGATCATCGGCACACGGATTCCGCCTTCGGTAAGATGCCGTTTGACACCGCGCAACGGGCCGCTGGTGTCGATCTCTGCGGGTACGCCTTCGTGGCCCCCGTTGTCGCTGGTAAAGACGATCAGTGTGTTATCGGTCAGACCGAGCTCTTCGACCAGGTCTACGATACGGCCCACATCGCGATCGAGCATATGGAGCATGGAGGCGTATTTCTTCGATTTCTCATCCCAAGGTTTATCGGTATACGGTTCGGTCGTAGGCACGGCGAGCCTGTCTGGATCCTCGCTCCTTTTCGAAAAATGCGGCAACGTATACGCACCGTACAAGAAGAACGGATGGTCTTTGTTTTCCCGGATGTATTTCAGTGCGCGCTCGGTCATCAAGTCGTGGCTGTAGTGCTTCCTCGATTCCGTATTGCCGGTCAGATCGAGACGGCCTTCGTTGTCGTCGAGATACTCGGTGTAGTAATAGTGTGCGTGGTCTTGGTTGAGGTAGCCGAACCACATATCGAAACCTTGGTTCGTGGCGCGGCCAACCGTTCCGGCATCGCCGAGCGACCACTTCCCGATCCCGCCACACCGGTACCCGGCCTGCTTGAGCACTTTGGCGACGGTGATGTCATCTTCTTCGAGATAGGTGGGGTAATGGGGGATGTTGTCCCGGGCCACTGTATGGCCGTTGTGCAGACCGGTCATGAGCACGCTTCTTGCGGGCGTACAGACCGGGCCACCGGCGTAGGCCTGCCGGAACCGAAGCCCTTCCGCCGCCAGTTTGTCGATGTTCGGCGTGGGGATCAGTTTTTGTCCGTAGCACCCCAGATCGCCGTAGCCCATATCGTCGGCCATGATGAAGATGATGTTCGGCTGGCGTTTGGCTCCCCACGAGGATCGCGCGGTCAGTCCGGTTGCCGCAGCCGTACTCATTGTTTTTACAAAAGAACGTCTATCCATTTTTCAATCTCC
>CAYTDF010000176.1:0-8693 GCA_964436365.1 uncultured bacterium
AAGTGCTGGAGGGTATCGAGGGACTCACCGGTATTCACTGTTGTGGCAATACTGACTGGTCGGTTCTGATGAGTTCTTCAATCGATATTCTTAACTATGATGCCTATAATTTTGGGGAATCACTGGCATTATATCCCACTGAGCTAAAAAATTTCCTCGATCGTGGCGGATCAATAGCTTATGGCATAATTCCCAGTGTAGATTCCGTGTTGGAAGAGGAAAACACAGGCAGCCTGATAACGCGGCTTGAGGCTCTGCTTAATTTGCTTTCCAGCAAAGACATCAGTTATGATATAATTGTGGATCGTTGCCTCATAACTCCTTGCTGCGGCTTGGCATCAATGTCACCAAAAGCTGCCGAAAAAGCTCTGAAGATGACTGCTAATGTCTCGAGAGAGTTCAGGAAAATGAGGCATCTTAGTTAACAAAGGGGAAATCAATGAGAGAGGTTGCTGTTGTAGGCGTGGGGATGACCAAGTTCGGCCATCTGTTCTGCGTGGGGGCTGGCGTGTTCAACGTTCTGACGACGCTCTCCCGTGGCGCACTGGTTTCGATGATCGCGAGCATGGGATTATGTATGACCTTCATGCGTCCCCGGCATCTGACTTCCCGGCGCGTGGTTATGCTGGGTGATGCTGGCTGCGGCGGGGCTCGGGACCCTCAAGTTCACCGATACGCTGTTCCAGCGTCTGCGTGACGCTCCCCCGGCGTCCGGTGAGACGCGCGAGGAGTTCAATCTTTGCGCCGTGGAGATGGCCCGCGAGTTGCCTTTGGGGGTCGGGATCAACAACTATGTCTACGCGATCAACAACACGCCCTATGGCGCTCAAGCGCCGGCGTATGCCGATGGGACGAAGGATGCTGGCGTTTGTCACCATATTTATCTGCTGACGGCGGCTGAGATGGGGTACGTCGGTCTCTTCTTCTTCGTCCTAATGATCGGTGCGGTCCAATTCCGCGCATTCCAGATTGTGCGTCACGCGCGCGATCCTTTGCTGAAGGCCTATGCGGTCGGCTGTTTCGTCGGGCTCTTTTCACTGCATCTGCAGGGATTGTTGGAGTGGGTTCTGCGTCAAACCAATGTCTGGTTCTTTTTCTGTACGATGGCAGGCACACTGACCGCAGTCCAATCGCTTTCAAAAAGATTGAACCGCCAGGGCACGGTGGCGTAGAATTGGTCGATCGAGAGGTGGCTTCGTGAACGACAGCAGCAACGTGAATCCCAGCCCGCCCCCCAATCGAGCCGAGCGTGTGGAGTATTCACAAGACGTGCTCGTACTTGGCTTGGTCGGACTGTTCACGACGTTGGCCGCCGCCCTTGTCATGTACGGCGCCGACACGTTGTCCAAGAGCGCGGCGTGGGGCGAGTTTTCCCTGTGGATGACGTTCGCCGTTCTTGTGGGGTTTGCACTTCGCGTGGCGCGCCGGAAGATCTTTCTCGGTCGACAATGCTCGTGGCATCAAGCCTTTTCGTTTGACGCACTCTTCCAGGGGGCCATACTTCTCCACCCGCAGCTGGCGTATCCCGGCGTAGAAGAGGGTTTTCTTCAGCGAGAGACCGATGTTACCGGCGAGCGCGTGCAGCGCTGGTTTCGTGTCCGGTCGACATCCGCGATGGTGATTCCGTTGGCCCTGGGTTGCGCCACGGCTTGCCTCGCGGGGTGGTGGACCGCTGGAGCGCTTGGAGGGGTACTCTGTCTCGGGACCCTGGCGTATCGGACGATCCGATCCGGCTGGGCCGGGCGCGAGAGCGTACGGCTTGCGGCCGCGACCTCACTCGGCATTGTGGGAGCTTTGCTGGAGGGGTTTGGATTTGTCGCCGCGTCCCAGGCTGTCTGCACGGAATGTGTCGCTTGGCAGGTATTTTTACTTTACATGGTAATCTTCGCAAGTTTCGAGTTGTCACCAGTCCCCTTTGCGTTGGGGGTGTTGGAACTTGCCTATGGAATTCTCTTGCTTCTCCCGGGGCTCGTTTTGCCCGGCCTGATTCTGCCGCTCGCCTATCGTCTGTGGCGCGGAGCGCCCGTCCTCGCGGCGACCGTTTTCTACCTTCCCCGTTACAAGCTTTCGTTGCTCGATCTCTACGACCTTTCACTGGCCGACGCACTGGCCTCGACCGTTCGTCCGGAGGGGGGCTGGCCCGGTGATGTTTCCCACGAGGGGCCTCGGCTATCCATCGTCATCCCCGCGTACAACGAGGCGGAGCGGTTACCGATCTACTTGCCTCAGGTAATCGACTACGCCCAGCGGCTGGAGGGGGAGGCGGAAGTGATCGTGGTCGACGATGGCAGCCTGGATGGGACCCCCGAATATGTGAAAGAAGTCATGGAGAGCCATGATTGTCTGCGGTTGCTGGCGTTGGAGAGCAACCAAGGGAAGGGCGCCGCAGTTCGACGGGGCGTGCTTGAGGCGAAAGGACGCTTCGTTCTTTTCGCGGATGCGGACGGTGCGACGCCCATTCTTGAGGCCGACGGTTTATTGGCGGTGGCGGAGAGTGGTGTCGAAGTGGTTATCGCTTCGAGGAAAGCGGTGGGCCGTGACGTCGACCGCTCGTTCTTCCGCGACCTGATGGGTGCGGCCTTTTACCGTGTAACGAACCTTCTGGCGGTTCCTGGGATCGCCGATACCCAGTGCGGCTTCAAGCTGTTTCGGCGTGTCGCGGCCCAACGGTTGTTCCCGCTGATGACCGAAACGGGATGGGCGTTTGACGTCGAAGTGCTGTTCTTGGCGCAGAAGTTCGGCATGGCGATTCAAGAGGTTCCTGTGCGCTGGACGGCGATCGAAGGCTCGAAAGTGAATCCTATACGAGACGCCATCAAAATGTTCGGTGCGGTGTTACGGATACGCAAGCACAGTGCGGGGTTAGCCAAGCATCGACCTATGGAAAGGCATCCCAATGCCTAGGCGTAGCTTTTCTCCGGAAGAGTCCCAGGCAAGAGAGCCCGGCGATTTCCGCAGGCAGGTGGCGTTGTTGCTTGGATCGGCCGCCGTCATCCGAGTCGGGTACCTCTGCCTCACGACGGCCGTCTTCGGCGACGCCGTCTCGTACGCGCGGGTCGCACAAGGGCTGGCCGAGGGACGGCCGGAAACTGTCGATTCGTTCTGGTCGAGTCTCTATTGCTATTGGGAGGCGCTCTTCGTCTGCGTAGGGATAGGCGGTGTCCAAGGCGCGATTGCCGCGTCGTTGCTGCCCGGGATTCTCCTCATCGTGCCTGTGGTTTGGATGGCTCGCGCTTTGTATGGCTCCCGCGCCGCATGGCTGGCCGGAGCGTTTTGTGCGGTGCATCCCCGGCTGGTTGAATACGCTTGTAACGGATACGCGGAGAGTTTCTATCTCTTGGCGTTCACGTGCGGTGTCGCTTTCATGACGGCGATGATGCGCAACGGGGCGTTGCGCGTGGCTTTGGGGTGGGGGTTGGCTTTCGGGTTCTATTTTACCGTACGATTCGAGGCTCTGGCCGCGTTCCTTCTTTTACTTCCTCTGGTCTATTGGGCTCGGGGCTCCCATCGACCCGAAGTCGAGCAACCGTCGCTGCCGAAGTTCCTCCCCATTCGATGCCGAGACGCTCTCCTGCGAATCGGCCTCGGTGTGGGCGCTTACGCACTGATCGCCTGTGCCTACATGCTTCTTTCCCAGGCGACTTTGGGTACTCCCGGTCTTCTGCAGAAAGGTTCGAATCTGTCCAAGCAGTTTTCGGAGCAGCTGGATATGCGTCAGGCCGCGAAGGAGACCTATGGAGCCGAGGGGAAACTCTTCGGCCAGAACGATCTTCCTCCTCCCTCGAAAACCGAGACACTCCGAGTTTTGGCGCGGCGTTTTCCACGCAATCTCCTCTATACGTTGAAACGTTTGCCGACCGTGCTCCTGTCTCCCGTCTTTCTATTCGCACTCTTGGTACCGATCCTCGCTGTTCGGACCCGATACGCCCGGGTAGAGGAACTCCCGCTGCTCGCCATGTTGGTCTTTCCACTCGGCTTTTATCCACTCATCCAGATCGAGCCGAGATTGCTTTTTCCGATCCTGATTGCGATTCACGTCTACGGGGCGCGGGGGTTGATTGTGGCCTGTGAGTCTGTCGAGCGTAGAACTGGGATTCGGCGTTCGCTGCCGGTTCTTGGCGGTGCGATAGTCGCCTTGATGCTCGTCATTACAGTCTGGCGTGGCATCGACGTCGAGCGGAAATACGAAATCCACCGCGAACTATCCACGTGGATTCAGGAGCATATCGACCCGAGTGAACGGCTTGTCGGCTGTGGATACGGCCACATCGGCACAACAGCTTTCTTGACCGGGAACGATTCGGCCGCGCGGATATGGACCGACCGCCCCGAAACTCTAGCCGACTCTGTGAGCGAGCGTGGGGGTCGATGGCTCGTGCTCTACGAAACGTTCTTGCGGGACGCCAATCCTGAACTGTTGCCTGTTCTGGAAAGTGAACCGCCCGGCCTCCAGCGGCTCTTCGAAGCGAAGAACGCGCGGGGTGAGCGAGCTCAGGTCTTTGAATTGAGAAGGAACTCATGAGTCAGCCTGAACACGGTCGACCGACGAACTCTCCCGGCACGGATGCGCCAGACGTCTCTGTCTCGCGCTCGGAGTGGCAGCTAGCTACGGGCGCTTCTTGCTGTGTAGCCATTGTGGCTTTCTTGCCGTATCTCTTTGGGTATCTGACGGCCCCGGAAGGGAGTCGGTACCTCGGCTTCGTGCTGAACGCCAGGGATCAGAACACCTATTTCATGTGGATGGTCCAGGTGGCTTCCGGCGAGTTCTTCTTACGTAATCTGTACACGGCGATTCCCCACGACGGGGCGATGCTGAATCTCTATTTCATTCTTGTGGGGCTCCCGGCGCGTTGGTTCGGTTGGTCTCTGGACACCTGCTACCAGCTGGCCCGCGTGCTCTCCTCGGTGGCGCTGGGGCTCTCTTGCTACGCATTTGCGGCTCTTTTCTTTCCCCGAGGACACCGTCGATGGATTGCCTGGTTCGCCGTCATGTTCACGGCCGGGCTGGGCTGGTTCACATCGTTACTCCGGCTCGTCCGTGGCGATTATGGTGGTGAGCTCTCCGCCGAGGAGATGCTGCTCAAGCCAGTGGACACCTGGATACCTGAGGTCTTCCCGGCGTTTTCGATTGCGATCATGCCGCACTTCAGCATGGCGTTGGCCTGTCTACTTCTGACGTTACGCTGGACGGCGTTGGGGATGCTCGGTGACCGGATACGCACCAGCCTGTTGGCCGGGTGCACTCTTTTCTTACTGAGTTTCGTGCACCCCTACGACGTACTCGTGCTCTACGCGATCGTCTTCGGCGCGGCGCTTGTCCTGATGTTCACGATGTCAGGCATCACCTGGCGGCCTTGGCGTCACGTGGCTCTGATTTTCGGAATCGCCACGCCCCCGATCGTTTATAACTACCTGATTCTCAATCAAAACGCTGGAATGCGGGCCTGGTTGGAACAGAATCGTTCGGCGTCCCCGGGGCCTTATGCCTACGCCGTCGGATTCGGGATTCCCTTGCTGCTTGCCATCGTCTGGAGTGCCGGATTCTGGCGTGAGCGGAAACAGTGGCGTCGGCCCCAGTTGTTTCTGGCGATCTGGATACTCCTGGCTCCCTTCCTGCTGTATGCACCCGTATCCTTTCAGCGGCGTCTGGTAATCGGTCTGTCCGCGCCATTCGCGGTCTCCATGGTGTTGTTGCTGTACGCATGGGTGGAGCGCCGGACCTGGCGGCCCTGGCTGCGTGAAAGCGTTGTTGTGGGGGTCGTCCTGGCAGCGTCGCTGACGACTCTCTTTCACGGCCTCAACGGTTACCGAAAGGTGGCCGACCGTGGGGGAGAGAACTACCTACCGCTCGCCGAGGTGGAGGCCTTGGAGGCGATTCGGCGAGAGACGGCCGCCTCGCCGACCGAGCACGGGACCGTATTGAGTTCGTTTCGGACCGGGAATACGGTACCCCGGTTCACTGGATTGGCCGCTGTCATCGGTTCCAGGGGACAGACCGGTGATTTCGACCGCGTCCTCCAGGAGATGAGGGCTTTTTACTCGGGAGAGACGGACGCGCCGACGCGTCATGACTTCCTGATCCGCCACCGGGTCGAGTATGTTTACTGTGGCCCCACCGAAAAGGCGTTCGATCCGAACGGTGGTTTGGTGACGGCCCTGCAAGAAGAAGAATGGACGGTCTGGCGGACCTCGCCGGATGACGGTATCCAGATTCTTCGAAAGTAACTGACTGACGCTGCAAAAGAGACCGATTGAGCGGAGGCGTATGAGCGGGATGAGTGGCAGGACATCGAGGGTCTTGGCGAATGCTCTGTCGAACTACGTTCGTTTCGGCGTTTCGATGCTCACCCTCATCGTCCTCACACCGCGCATTATTGCCGGAGTGGGCGAAGCCGATTACGGACTTTGGACACTCGTGTTTTCCGTCCTGGGCATTATCGGGTTGGCGGATTTCGGCTTCGGAACAGCGGTGGTGAAGTTCGTTGCCGAGTGCAAGGGCAGTGGAGACATCGAGCGACGGAACCGCATCTTAAGCACACTGTTTGTGGTCTATGCAGTGATCTCCGTCGCTAGCATGGGTACGGTCGGCGGGCTGACTCTCTTCTTCAACTCGTTCTTTACGATCCCCGAGACACAACACGGCAGGGCTTTGGCCCTGCTCTGGATTCTTGCGGCGCGTTCGCTGTTGGTGGCTTTGCCTCTGAGTCTATTTCGCGGGTTGCTCTTTGGCGAACAGAGAATCGTCCTCATCAACGTCGTGCAGACCGCTTCCACACTGATCTACGGCTTGGGATCGTTGTGGGCTCTCACCCGGGGAATGGGGATTGTCACCCTGGCCTGGTTCAACTTCGCGGCCGCTCTGCTTGAGCATGCCCTGTACGTTCTCTTGGCGTACCGAACGGTTGAGAAACTCCGACTTGCCGCTTCGCTTGCCCGGCGTGACCTTCTCAAAGAGACCTTGGCATTCAGTACCTCTCAACTCATCGTCAACGTATCCAACCTCGTTCTGCTCCGAACCGATCCGATTTTGGTGAAACTCTTCATGCCACTTCCCGCCGTCGCCGTGTACGCGATTGCGCTGAGAATCGCCGAAAGCGTCCATCTTCTCACCAAGCAGTTTATCAATGTGCTTGCGCCGGTCGTGGCGGAGATGAAGGGCCGAGGGGAAGAGGAGGAAATCCGTTATGTCTTGGTTGGCGCGGCCAAGTTCAGTTTTGCCCCGGCGGTTCTGCTGGCAGCGGCGATCTACGCCTTTGGGCGGGAGACCATTGTCATCTGGGTGGGGCCGGAGTTCGAGGGGGCCGTCCCGGTTCTGTTTATCCTTATCACAGCCATGACGCTGGCTATTCCCCAGATCGTTGCTTCCACCGTGCTGGCCATGACTGGCCATCATCGTTTTTCCGCACGTGCGGCTTTGGCAGGCACGGCGTTGAACGTCGTCAGTAGCGCGGCCATGGCACCCTTCTGGGGGTTGATCGGTATTGCCTTGGGGACGTTGTTGACGGCGGTCGTGGTCGACTTGGGGACTGTCGTCCGGGTGGCGTGCAGACTGCACAGTGTGCGTTTGCTGGTTTATGCACGCAGGGTTTTTCTTCCGGCCATGGTTCCCGGTGCGGCTCAGTATGCGCTCTCAGTTGGGCTAAAACAGATGTTTCCGCCGACAAGTTTGATCGCAATCGTCATTCTCGCAACGCCCGGCGTGGTTGTTTATGGGATCGCGTTCTACTTCATGGCTATGGAACCGCAGGAAAAACAATTATTATCAGGAAAGCTGTTTTCGAGGTCCGGCCGGAAGGCTTGACACGCAGGGAGCGCATTTGGGGTGACCGAGGCGCGCCTGCGGCGATTGACTCGACGCTGTTGAGAATCTGAAAGACCGTCCGGCCCAAAACCGGTCGTGGATCGTGAGAATGAAGAGAAGCGACAACCGAACACGAATGCGGCGAAGAGTGTCGATACCCACTCGCGGCCGAAACGTCTCCGCCGTGCGGGGCGATCTCGATGAGCGCGAAGAAGGACTTCCATTCGACCCGAGAACACTGTTCCTAGGGCTCTGGCGGCGATGGCGAATCTTCCTGTTCATCACCGTCGTGGCTTCTATTTTGGGAGTGACACTTGCGTTGACCGCCGGGGAACAGCGGTACGAAGCCGAGACCGTCTTGCTTTTCGCGCCCGTGCAACTCGAACTCGACCGAAAGACAGATGTTCCTTCGCTGGCGACTCTCCAAGCCATGGTGAGGGTTAAGCAGAACATCGCCGATGTCCAACATGAACTCGAACTCGACACCACACCGAAGGCGCTTCACGCGGCTTGTTCTGTCGACGTCCAGAAAAACACGAATCTGCTGTTGATCCGGGCGCAATGGGACGATCCCGAGCTGGCTGCCCAAATTGCCAACACCCTGAGGGACGTCTTTCTGGACAACCAATTACGTTTGCGTCGTGAGGAACTCGGCGTGGAACTCGGCGACTTGGCGATGCAACTCAAACAGGTCGAACTCGACCTCAAGAACGCCGATGCGGCAATGCAGAAGTTCACGATCGAGCACAATGTCGTGGACTTGAACAAGGAAGCTTCTCTTGCGCTCGATAGTTTGAACGATCTGGATAGGTTGCACCAACAGGCTGTTGTCGAGCGGAATTCGGTCCATCTTCAGTTGGAGAATGTCAATCAGATCGTCTCAAACCTCAGT
>CAYTDF010000177.1:0-274 GCA_964436365.1 uncultured bacterium
TGTGGCACGTGCGGGGGGCGCGCGCGTCGTCCACGAACCCAGGATGGGCTATGGCCGCGCCTGCCTCGCCGCGCTGGCCGCCTTGTCGGACGAGTCGGAGATCGTCGTCTTTCTCGATGCCGACTTCAGCGATCATCCAGAAGAGCTTCCACGGCTCGTCGATCCCATCCTCGAGCGTAAAGCGGAGTTGGTGATCGGTTCGCGAACGCGCGGTTGCCGCGAACCGGGCGCGCTGCTACCTCAGGCGCGCTTCGGCAACCTCTTCGCTTGCTGG
>CAYTDF010000177.1:284-8649 GCA_964436365.1 uncultured bacterium
GGGGCCGTTTCGGGCCATCTCGCGTTCCGCTTTGAACAGGATTGACATGCGTGACCCGACATTCGGCTGGACGGTGGAGATGCAAGCGAAAGCCGCCGCGTTGGGGATTCCCTGCACTGAAGAGCCTGTCTCGTATCGCCGGAGGGTGGGGGTCTCGAAGATCACCGGAACGGTGAAGGGGACCTTCCTTGCGGGGGTGAAGATACTCTCCACGATCGCTCTCATCTGGTGGCGGCGAGACCGTCTGCGGGCGTTGGCGGTTGAGGCGAACCGCACAGAAAAGGACGAACTCGCTGCCGCTTCGGAGTCATAAATCGAAGCCTGGGCCCCACCTACCTGTCCGTCCGGCCACCACGTTGCTTCGCTTGAGTTGTCGGCCCGGCCCCTCACTGGTACAGTCGTCATCATGCCACTCTTACCCATGTTAGATTTACTCCGACCGGCCCGGCAGCGTGGTTACGCCGTGGGGATGTTTGACGTCACCATGCTGGAGTTTCTGGAAGGAATCGTTCACGCCGCTGAGGAATTGAACTCCCCTGTCATCCTGGCGGTCGCTGAAGTTCACCTCGAACTGCTCGATTTCCGTAACATTTCCGATATCATTCGTTCTGTCGCTCAACGCTCGAGGGTCCCGATGGCGCTTCACCTCGACCACGGGCTTCACTTCGAAACCGTTGTCCAGGCGATTCAGAACGGGTTCACCTCTGTGATGATCGACGCCTCATCGGAATCTTACGAACGCAATATCGAGATCACGCGTGAGGTTGTGCGCGTCGCCCACGCTGCGGGCTGCACCGTCGAGGCCGAACTCGGCCATGTTGGCGGGCAGGAACAGGGAATGACCACCGCCAGCGTTGCCGATCCAAGCGCGTTCACTCAGGTTAGCGAAGCCGTCGAGTTCGTCGAAAAGACCAACTGCGACTGCTTGGCTGTGGCCATTGGATCCGTTCACGGCCGCTACAAGGGCCAGCCTCAGATCAACTTCGATCTGTTGCGTCAGCTTCTAAACGCGGTTGAGGTGCCTCTGGTGTTGCACGGCGGCTCTGGTATCTCCGATGAAGACTTCCGGCGGCTCGCGCGTGAGGGGATCTGCAAGATCAATATCTTCACGCAGATGCTCGAGGATGCCAGCGCGAGGATCAAACAGATGCTCCGCCAGGATCCCGACATGATCGCCGTCCCCGATATGATGGTCCAGGTACGGCAAGCCATCAAAGAAGCCGTCATGTCGAAAATGCGTGCTTTCGGCAGTGTCAATCAGTGCGTCTTCCAGGATGTGCAGTGCGCGATCTCGAACGATGCCAACACCGCTGCACCGATCCCGCAAGCCGCGCCTCCCGTCCGGGCGGCGTCTGCGCTCAACGGCGATCAGGAGGAACTCGTGCAGGTCGTGTCAACCGTGATCGCCCGTGCTTTGAAGGAGGTTCAGAGCCGATCATGACGCGCGTTCGTTTCGCTTACGGAACCGGCGGGATGGAACTGGACATCCCCGAGAAGAACCTGATGGCCGAAGTCCACATGCGGCCTCTCTCTCCGCTCGAAGACCCGGCTGCCGGGATCGCGGAGGCTCTCGACCGACCGATCGAGGCTTCGCCGCTCAGCGAAATCGCGAAAGGTCGAAAATCCGCGTGCGTTGTCATCTCCGACTGGACCCGGCCCATTCCCTACACTCAACTTTTGCCACCGCTGCTCGAACGCATCGAGCGAGGCGGTGTGCCGCGTGACGCCATCACCATTCTTATCGCCACCGGCATCCACGACCCGACGGAGGGCGACAAACTTCTCGAACTCGTCGGGCGCGACGTCCTCGACAAATACCGGATCGGCAATCATCTCTCCGAGGACCCGAGTACAAACCGGCACATCGGCGATATTGACGGCACGCCCATCGAGATCGACACAACCTACTTGGACGCCGATCTCAAGATCCTCACCGGCCTCGTCGAACTTCACCTATTCGCGGGCTACTCCGGGGGGCGCAAGAGTATCCTGCCCGGTATCGCGTCCTTGGACACGATGAAGAGTCTCCACGGGTACCGCATGGTGCAGCGCGATGGGACCGCAAACGCCAGCCTCGAAGAGAATCCGTTCCACGAGATGGCCGTCCGGGTCGCCCGGCAGGTCGGCGCGGACTTCATCCTCAATGTCACTCTCGACGAAGAGCGCCAGATGACCGGCGTCTTCGGCGGTGAGTTGGAGGCCGCGCATCTCGCGGCTTGCCAGCTGGTCGCGGATAGCGCGCTCGTAACGATTCCCGAGTTGGCCGACATCGTCGTGACCTGCGGGGGCGGAGAACCTCTCGATCGTTCTCTGTATCAATCCTTAAAGGGTGTCGCGGGCTCCATCGGTGCCGTCAAACAAGGTGGAACCATCATCCTCCTGACTCGCAATGCCGATGGGGCTGGCAGTGCGGCGTTCGTCGATCTGCTCCAACGGCTCGAGAGTTACGAGCACTACTACGAAATGGTTTCCGGTCCCGACTATGTCCAGAAGGACCAATGGATGATTCAGGAACTCTGCAACGGGTTGCACCGGGCTGAGATCGTTTATGTCACCGAAGGGCTCAGCCCCGGCGAGGTAAAGGACTATCTCATGACACCGGCCTCCTCCGCGGACGAGGCTCTACGCATCGCTCTCGAGCGCCAAGGACCCGATGCCAAGATACTGGCCATCCCCGAGGGACCTTATGTTGTTCCTCAAACCGATCCTCCCACCCAAGGACTCTACAGCTGGCATCGAGCGAGTTGATCCATGCCAGCCCACCCTCCGCGTGGCCAATCGTATGCCGAGATCGCTACGATCCTCGCGCTATCTGGGGCTGCGATGGGAGTTCGCCTGCTTCCCCAGGCGCTTGTTGAACGCCATCTTTGGTTCTTGTACGCATTCACACAGATTCCATGGCCCGCAGTCATCTTGCTCTGTGGGCTCTCTCTCTTTCTCTCCTCTGTCTTCCTGTCGGACCGGAGCCCAGGCGAACCCGATGGAGCGATATTGGGAACGGGCAAGGGGCAACTCTTCTTCTGGGCTGGGTGCGCCTCCCTCTTGTTCTTTGTCTTGCGCGATCGTGACTATCTGATCGGCGACGCGCCGCATGTGCACACGCTGATCAAAGTCCTTCACTTCGAATACGCGTCGCATTCACCTCTTTGGAATCGTATCGTCCGTGCCATGGTTGGGACTGCACATCCACTCACCGGCGTCCTGCCGACGACACTCTACCCCGCTCTGATCGCCTGTCTCAGCGGGCTCGGTTTGGCCGTGGCGTGGCGGTGGTCGCAGGACTATGCGGAGTTGCGTGTTGCCACACTGTTGATCGTAACGTCCCAAGGCATTCAGATCTTCTTCGGACAGTTTGAGATTTACGCGCTCAGCCTTGTGTTCGAGTTCCTCTATGTCTTCTCTGCCTGGCGCTATCTGCGTGGGGAAGGTTCTCCGTGGCTTCCGCCTCTCTTGGTTTCATGCGCTGTGGCGACCGGGGGATGGAATCTGATCTTGCTGCCCAGTGTCGCTGTTCTTGCGTACTCTTTCATCCGGGATGAAGAGAGCGTCACGGAACGCGTCACGCGAGGCATCCTGTTTACGATTCTGGCCGTGCTGCCGTTCGCACTCATCGATGGATTGGAGGGCATGTTCCATGCGATTCAGGCTCGCGACCCCACCGAAACGGAGGGGTTGACGATCTTCACGGCACCGGTCGACGGCGCGTTAGAGACGTGGTCGCTGGAGCATCTCACCAACCTGCTCAATCTCGCGCTGGCCTTGGGATTGCCGATGCTGGCTTGGATGCTGTTTGGGGACCGGGAACGCCTCCAATGCCACGCCGAACCGCTACCGAAAGCGCGTATGAACCGGCTCTTCCTGATCGTGCTGGTTCTTCCCGAAACCTTGCCTGCGCTCATCTGGTATCCCGGCTACGGACATCGGGTGGACGTCGATCTGTTTACCTTTTGCGTTCCCATTTGGGCATTGTGGGCCGGTGTGATGCGACCGTCTGTCCGGTTTGGAGAGGCTCTATCGTTCAGGCGGATCGTCTGGGCGTTCTGTTTGCTCCCACTGCTCGCGACGATAACCGCGAACGCGAATGTCTGGCGGGACGGTTGGTTCGGGGCGGCCTTTCGCGCTGCGGCGCGTCCTGTGACGACGGCTTCGGTTGTGGAGCGAAGAATCCAGAACGCGCTCATCACTCCAGACCGCTTTCGCACGCTCGAAGAGGAGGCCGCCGCGGACCCCGAACGGACCGCCCATATTGTCGGTTGGGTCGACACTGAACTTCTTCTGGACCTAGCCGATCAAGAGCCCCATCTACGTGATGACGAAGGGTGGGCGATCGACCTGCTCTTGAAACCCGATGGCGGTCCGGTCGTGCTCGACCGCTGGGGGCGCATTCTAGAGAGCCGGGGAGAACGGCTCGAAATCCTGGATGGCTACCCTGCGATGTCGCCGCAGTCACGCTTCGTCGCTTTCACCCGGCTTGATGAGGGGGTGTTTGCGCTCCTTCAATCGGATGGCAGCGTCGTGACGCGTGACCCACGGGGATGGCGTGAACGGTTGCGGCCGCTTCGGTTACGGGGATTCCCACCGCATCTGAGGGGGGTGGACATCCGCTATGACGAAACGCGCGAATCTCTGCTCGTGTTGGACAATGAATACCGATTGCACGTTGTCGATAGCGGAACGGTGCTCGGGCCTGTGCATACGCGAACCAAGACCGGACGCCGGTTGCTTCCAAACCCTCATCTCCAATGCCCGTGGACCGATTCGTGGTGTGTGATCACCACCGATGGCTGGTTTTGTGCAACCACGCAGCCGTACGAGCCCCCTTGGCCTTCACCGTTCGCGCACTTTATTGTCGCCGATGCGATCCTGACCGCCGAGGGCCGGGGAGCCTTGTACCTGGACTGGGTTGGCGGCATCCATCCCGTTGGGCAGACACCGGCTGTCGAGGTATTCTATCCGCTTCCGATGATCGGGCGTTTTGTGCGGATGGCCCTAGCCCCCGATGAACGTTCCCTTACCCTTCTTGACCGATGCTACCGCCTGAAACAACTCCAACTCCAACCGCGTTGATCCAAAAGCGGCCGAGCGCGTTGAGCGACGCTTGCCGTGCTTTATTGGGCGCGGGCGCGTGGACTCTCTTGCTGGCTCTGGTTCTCTTTGGCCCTGCGAACTGGGCCGACCGCTTCTGGGTCTTTCGTGCGCTGCATGATGCCCCCTGGGGCGGGCGGGTCGCACTACTGTTCATCCCCTGGCTGTTGTTGGTGGGGCGGATGCGGGGCTTCGCTCTCCATCCTGTCGCTGCCGCACCCGACGGTTTCACGCGCCGCGCCTTCTTGCTGACACCGCTGCTCGCCGCGCTCTTCTGGATTCTACGTGACCGGGTGAGAACGACAGGGGATGCGGGGCTTTTCATATGGGCGCTGGATCTCGGCGCGCCACTTCGTGTCCCCCATGGACCTCTGACTCAGGCGATCCTCGAAAACGGGGGACGTCTTCTCGCCCGTGGTTTCGGAATGCCTCTGCCCGATGGTGTCGCGTTGTGCGTGGCGCTCCTCGCGGCGCTTTGCGCGCCAGCGATGGCCTACATCCTCACGCCACTCGACAAGGGACGCCGATGGCCTTTTGTCTGGACCGTGGCCGGTTCGTCGCTGGCCGTGCTGGCGTTCGGGCAGATCGAGATCTACTTACTCCCCGCCGCACTCGAACTCTTCTATCTCCTCTCCGCCTTCGTGTGGCTGGAGACCGGAAGACGCTGGTGGATCGCTCCGGCGCTTTTTCCTCTCATGATGTTGTCCGGTCTCTGGACTGGAATCCTGATCCCCTTGCACGGTTGGTTATTTGTACGTCTATGGAGGGACCGGCCCGAGGGCCGTGGCAAACTTCTCTCGGTCATCTACGTCTCGATCGGCTTCGTCATTTTGGCCTGCGCACTCGGTCCGGGCTCGCTTCGAGAGGCTTGGGCACTGCTCGTCGTACGTTTGAGTTCCGGTGAGTATTGGCTGGTCGCGCGGGAGGGGGCCCATGCCGGTCTATTTGGATGGAGCCAGTTTTGGGGATTGCTCAACGTTGTACTGGGGATCGTCGCTCCGGTCGTTCCTCTCTTGCCGATACTGAAATGGAAGAACTCCTCTCCCGGAGTCGGGAAGCACTCCACGAGGTTTCTCATGGCGGCGAGCGGGAGCGCGCTTCTGCTGGCCTTCTTGTGGAATCCCTGGTTCGGCTATGAGAGGGATGTCGATCTCTTCAGTTTCCTTGCGCCGCCTCTTCTGATCTGGCTCGCTGCCGTTTTCAGCGCACGGGGCGTCGTTCCACTAGCGCGGCGGATGTGGGTCGGGCTATTCCTCCTGTCTGCCTTGCCCGCGCTCGGCCAAATGCTCGATCACAGCCAAGCATGGACAAGAACCTGGTGGCGCGAGCACCGCGTGGGGTTGGAGGCCCTCTGGAGGCCCGGAACGGTTGCCGCGCGACCTCGCGAACGGATGCTGGCGGGCGACCTCACTGGGGCTGTCGACAGTCTCAACGATGCCATCCGCTATGTTCCTCGAGAGGCGCCGGTTTTGATGGAGTTTCTCGATACGCAAAACATCGAGCGGCTCGCTTCGGCGAATACCCGTTACGCTCCCCTTGTGGAGTGGGCGCGGGACCTGATCGTGTGGGATACGCCGCGTACCGTGCTGGTCCTCGACCGGTGGGGACGGCTCTTCACCCACGATGGCCAGCGGCTTCAGAGGATTGAGCTGCTGCATCCAGCCCCACAGGGCCATGCTCCCTTCGTGGCCATGGCCCGTGGAGTACGAATGGAACTCTTACTACTCCGTGCCGATGGGAGTCTGCTCCACGGTCACCAAGCCGTCGACGAACCGATGGGGTCATGGACATGGCGCAACTTGCCGCCACCCAAGGGGATTGCCGAAGCCTGGCCTGCCGACAGGGCCGTCGATGTGGCTCTGGATCCAGCCACGCGTGAAATTTTGATTCTCGATCGATTGGGGGGGGTGCACATGGCCAACGGGGTGACGGTCTCTAGCCATCCGCCTCCCGATTTCGATGAAGCGGTCACGTTCATGCCGCTTGAAAGCGGATGGGCTTATGGCACGAGCAGAGGCGCTTGCTACGCGCTGCACGGTGGCCTCCTGGGACCGCCGCGAGAGATCGTTCATCCGCAACGCTTCCCGCATCCGATCTTCACCGATGGTTTTGCTGAAGCCGATGGACGAGGCCGGACGCTTCTCGATCTTCAGGGGGTTCTCCACGCTGTCGGGGAGGCTTCATTGTTTCGGCCGTCTGTACCCCAGGTCGGAGCGGGGCAGTTCTGTGCCATGGCTCTCGATCGGGAGACGGGGGAGGTTGTGCTTCTCGATTCAATGTATCGGATCGGCCGGGTCGCTGTGGATGTCGATGGTGTATTGGCCGCGTTCCGCCTGGTCGACGCCACCTCTTCCAATGCCAAGACCGCCCTTCAGTTCGCCAGTCGGGCGTGGCTGAAGTTTCCTCTTTTACGCCCCCGCCTTCTGGATCTGATCGATGAGAATCCTGCATTGAGCGATATCGCCGCCGCCGACCCGGTCTGGGGGGGGCGGATGAAAGCGAACGTCGCCCCAGAAAGTCCTTGATAGACATTTCCGAGTGGTGCCGATTCTTACACTTCACCGTATACGGCCATCGATCTGTTTCTTTGCCCAGCTATTTCTTAAAATCATAAAAATCAATATGTTATCGCTTGATTATGCTCGTTGTTCGGGGCGGAACACGGAGATCGTTCCAGCGCTCGCCCCCGCTCTGGAGATAGGTCGAACACAGAGATTCCTTCCAACTACCTTCATTTGTTCTTGACATCACTTTCGTAAGTGTTAGACTTGCCTCAAGATAAGGCTTTATCGCTTAGAGCGTTTCTCGAATGTTCCTTCCGCGCACGCGTCCAAAGCGCATGACGCGAATGGGCATCGAGCGCTCCGGTTGTCGGAATCGGCTCTTCGAGGAAGCTTTGGACTGACTGTTAGGCTGCAGCCGTAAGGCTGGCCTTTTGCATTTTCCGACCCGAGGATGTTGGGTCTATTTGGTTGAGCGGAAGGGCATGGATGCCCGAGGCGACAATGGTTGAGACCGATGATCTCGTTCGGTCCTTTGAGGGCGTACTCACGTCCGAACTGGACCTGTATCGTCAGCTCGAAGCCCTTTCAGTGCGTCAACTCGAGGCACTGGAGGCGGTCGAGCCGGATATAGAGCTGGTCGCAAGGACGATGCAGGCCAAGCAAGACCTCATCTTCCAAATCTCCGAACTCGAATCCCAAAACGCACCTCTTAAGAAACGATACGAATCCACTCGCGAAACGATTCCGGACGCGCGCAAGACCGGTTTGGTCGCGCT
>CAYTDF010000178.1:0-8624 GCA_964436365.1 uncultured bacterium
GGTCGTGCTGAGACGCGTCGCTTCGGAGTTGCGCGGGCTCTCTTTTAGAATGGCCTTGATAATCTGCCGGGCACGTTCCAGATCGCCCCCTTCGGACTCGCGTTGGGCCTCATCCAGTTGAAGTCTGATCTTGCGTGCGGATTCTTCGGCTTTCTGTTGGCTGGCCGCAACGTTACTCCGGCCGTCTTCACCTTCCGGCATGAGTTCCAACGCTTGCCGGTAGTAGTCGGCGGATGGGACATACAGCCCGTCCTTCATAGCCTTCTCCCCGCGTGTCGTCAGGGAAAGAACCAGTTCGCGGCGTTTTTCGGCGTTCCTCTCCGCGAGGATCTTCGCGCCTTCAACCATCTGCGCCTTCTCGAACGGATCGGACAGGATCTGCTCGATCCGAGCTTTGAGCGCGAGAGCGGTGGTATGTTTCGGATCGTGACCGAGAGCGGTCTGGACATAGCCCAGCGCATCGTCGAAGCGCCGAGCGTTCAGCTCCTGCATGGCTTGCAGCGCCGACTGGGTCGCCAGATCGGTCTTGGCGATGCGGTTCTGCAGGGTGGTCACACTCCGGGTCAACGAGTTGATTTCGCTGTTCTTCTCAGCGATGGCCTCGGCTTTATCTTGCTGGGTTTGGAGCTGCTGCTCGGTCAGCCGCTGACGACCGGCCTCGATGACGGTCTGGAGCGTATTGCTCTGGCTGTAGAGTTCGTCGCGGGCCTTGTTCAGGTCGGAGATGTTCTCGTTCTTTAGAGTCAGCTGTGCATTCAGGGCTTCGAGTTGCCCAGTCAGACTCGCGTTCGCGGTGGTGAGCGGAACGATCTGGGCGAGGTTGGCATTCAGCGTGGCGAGTTCCTCGTCTCGAATCTGGATACGGCGTTCCAATTCCGTGATCTGGCGAAGGCGGTCCTCCAGCATCCGGGCGTGTTCGCTATCTTTACGCTGGATAATGTCGATCTTTTCGGTGAGTTGCCCGTTGAGCTGCTGCGTTCGGGCGTCGAGTTCTTCGTACATCGCCTGGGGCACGGTACCCTCGAGTTTACGCCGTTCAGTCACGGCGTCGGCCTTGAAGCCGTCGCGCTGATCTTCGAGGCTCGCGATCGAGCCGGACATATTCCACGCTTTCCAGCCCAAACCGAATGTGGCCGCGCCAAGGAAGAGCGTGGCGACGATCGCCACCACCAACGCTGTGTCGAAAGGCCGGCGGCGTTTTTGGTACACGGCTTCGTCTTCCAGACGACGGGCTTTTTCGATATTCCGATAGGCGCGGTCGAGATCGTCATCCAGCGTGAGTGTCTTCCGCCAGGTTTCGACCGCCTCGCTGTACCTCCCCAGTTGGGCATAACAGGTGCCCAGGAGGTTGTAGTAGTTGGCTTGGTTTCCCGCGAGCGAGATCGCCGCTTGGAGCTGAGCGACCGCCTCTTCCTGCTTTCCGCCGTGCGCCAGCGCCAGCGCTTCGTTGTAGCGCTCGTTAGCCGAGTCGAGGACCGCCTGCACCGTGGGTTCGGGCTGTGCCTCTAGAGGTTGATTGGATGCGAACGCTCCGGGGGCCGAGAAGGAACCCGGTGACGAAGCACCCGCCGCGGGAACGGGGACCGGGCTCTTCGGTCGATCCGCGTCGGGGGGCGTGGGGGTATTCTGAGGGGGTTGAGGGTCTGGCGCAGGGGTATTTGGATTAGCGAAAATGTCCATAATCGAGTTGCCTCATCACAGCGCCCACCGGGACTGCGGCAGGCGTTCAAGTTTCGTACGAAATGCCGTTTCGAGCGGCCACGCGAGCGGAAAGGAACGACCGATGTCCCCTCAACGTCCCAGCTGTCCGCCCGGTACAGAAAGCATACGAGTTCAAACGTTCCGGGTCGAGACGCCTGGCCCTTTGTCGGACTTCGTCGGCAGGAGTAACGATGGAAACGGCAACAAGGTGACGCACCGGACCCGGATACGAAGATATCCAGAACGTCGCTTCAATCGGAGAGCTCTGAGAGCACGGGCGACCGAGCCATTTCGTGCGCCTACCGGAAGAAACGTTCCAAACATGGAAACAAAGAGGGGGTTCCTCGCCGCTTCTAGTAGTCCGCCATTTCGATGCGTGTGAGCACGTCTGAGACTTCGCCCATCAGGTCGTCGAGGCCTTCGTCTTGCCCGTTCGCCGTGGCTTCGCGGAGCCGATCGACCGCCAACCGGTCGTCATCGGTCACCATGCTAGCGAACTCCTCGAACATCTTCTCGGCACGGTAAACAAGCCCTTCGGCCTCGTTCTGCAGATCCACCATGGCCCGGTTTTGCAGCATTCGAGCCACACGTTCCCGCGCCTCTTGCGAGAGTTTGTCGACTTCGTCACCACTGAGACGATTGTCGGTCGATAGAATGGTCACCGAGACGTCTTTCCCGGTGGTCAAGTCGGTGGCCTGGGCCTCCAGAATCCGGTCCTGATTGAGGCGGAAGTTGACTTCGACACGAGGCACGCCGCGCGGCGAGGGCGGGATGCCGTCGATACGAAGCATATCCAGGAATGTATTGGCGGACGCGATGGATTCTTCGCCCTCATAAACTGGGAAGGAGATGGCATCCTGAAAATCACGCGTTGTGGTGAAAAGATCTTTGGCCTCGGTGGGGTAGGTCGAGTTTCGCTCGATCAGGACCCCAAAACGGTCCTCAGCCAAACCGACGCCCAGTGAGAACGGGGTCAAGTGAACGATCACCGGCCCGTCGGTGTTGATCGCGCTTCCGGTTTCATTGGAGGCGACGTCGGGTGCGAGGATCGATCCCTGTATCGCGGCTCCCATCGCCACGCACTCGTCGGGAGAGACATCCTTGCGGGGCTCTTTGTGGGTAATATCGTTGACGAGTTGCTGCACGGCGGGAATACGGGTGCTGCCACCGACAAGCAAGACGTTACTGACATCGTCAGGAGTCAACCCGGCGTCCTCGATGGCGGTCCGGGTGGGGTCGATCAGGCTCTGCAGCAAATCGCCGATCAGCGATTCCAGCTTGGCCCGGGTCAGTTCCACATCCAGAGAGAGCGGGCCTTTCTCGGTCATCGCCAAGGCTTCGACGATGATCTGCGTCTTGGTAACCGCGGAGAGTTCGATCTTGGCCTCTTGCGACGCTTCCCGCAGTCGATAGCAGGCTTTACGGTCACTGGAGAGATCGACGCCCTCGGTCTCCTTGATATGTTCGAGAAGGTACAGGACGATTCGTTCGTCAAAATCGTCTCCGCCCAGCCGGTTGTTACCTTTAATCGCCAGAACCTGGAACACGCCGCCGACCATCTCGATGATCGAGACGTCAAACGTTCCACCGCCAAGGTCGAAGACCATCAGTACTTGGTCCTCTTCCTTGTCCAGACCGTAAGCGATAGCCGCCGCGGTCGGCTCGTCGATGATTCGCCGTACGTTGAATCCCGCGATCAAACCCGCATCACGGGTGGCTTGCCGCTGCGCGTCGGTGAAATAGGCCGGCACAGTGACCACCGCATCGGTAATCTCTTCGTGCAAGAACGACTCGGCATCACCCTTCAGCTTCTGAAGAATGTGCGAGGAAATTTCCTGCGGGGTGTACTCCCGATCGTCGATCTGGGTCCGATGCTTGGTCCCCATCTGCCGTTTGATGGAGAAGACGGTGCGGTCCACATTCAGTGCCGCGGCCCGACGCGCCTTCTTGCCAACCAGAACGTCTTCACCGCTCTCCGGAAAATACACCACGGAGGGGGTAATGCGGTCCCCGACATCATTAATCAGAATTGACGGGATCGCTCCGTCCATAATCGCCATAACGGAGTTCGTCGTGCCAAGGTCAATGCCTAGAACGTGCCCCATTCGCTGCTCCTGCTATCCGTTCCGTGCGTCCGGTCGCTTTCGCTTCCTAAACGCCAACAGGTCCACTTCACGCACGTTCTCTCGCGTGCGCAGTGCACCCTGAATGTGGATTCCACCAAAGAACTTTATTGTATGATCTCGCTCTGTCCATACCACCGGTCTTACCGTTCGGCAAACTGCGCCGTACAGAAAGAACGACGAGACAGACGGAGTTTATAGCATGTCTCAAGCGCCATTTCCCGTGGCGTCCCAGGTTCTCGGCCAGGCGAGCACTCGGAGGACGGTTCGGAAAGGAGCGTTTTTCACTCGTTCCAGTTCACTTCACACTATTTCGCTCGGCGGGCTACGATGACACGCGCGTCTCGCAGCACTCGTCCGTTGTATTCGTAACCGCGTTCCACCTCTTCCACAATAGTATCGTGGGTCTCTTCGAGTGTCTCACGAACATCGACCACGTCGTGAACATTGAGATCGAGTCGCTCGCCCACGCTAGGAATAGGCATAAGTCCTTCTTTTTCAAGGGCTGAGTACAGGTGACGACTAATGCCCTTGAGCGCCTTCATCCAATTCTGGAGGACTTCGTCACCCTCATTTCCCGACTGTGCCCCAAACCGAAATACCTGATCGAATCCATCCAAGACGGGCAGCAGACGCCGCACGAGACGTTCCCGGGGGTCCCGGCTGCGGGATCGTTTGCCCAGGCCGGTCGTCTCTTCCTCAGCGCGGGCCAGCGCACGTGTCACCGCCGAGAGAACGTCGTCGGGCCGCTCGCTCCGCACTTCGGCGGGGACATCCACAATCGGGAACGCGGCCAGACCGTCGCCGAGTTCGGACACCGAGCGCTGCTTGGAGCCGAGTCCCTGAAAAATCATCGCAGGTTCCCCAACCGTCTGGCGTCACGGGAGAGCTGCTTCGCCCCCTTGTGCCGGGGGTTGATTTCCATGATGCGTTCGCATGCTTTGGCCGCGGCCTGGTAATTCTTGATCTCCACCAGGGTGGTGGCCAGTTCGAAATGTATCTCTTCATCCACCGGTGCAAAACGAAGCGCGTTCTTAAAGTGCACCAGAGCCTGGTTCATAATGCGTTGTTCTTTCAGCCGCCGGGCCACGGTAAGGTTGCCACGGACGAGATGATCCACGACGGCCTCTTGCTCGGGAGCGAGTTTACGGGCGCGATTCCACATCTGGAACGCCTTCGATATCTTGTTGATATTCAGATACGCCCAGCCGAGCTGACACAAAAGATCGACATCATCCTCGTCGGTGGGCAGAACCGCCTCGAAGGCCTCGACGGCGGCAGGCCAGTTCCCCCGCTGCATGCAGGCCATACCCAGCGCCTTGCCCGACCCGCTCATGCGGAGATCCTGCATTCCCGCTTCATCGGAGCCATCCAAAAGACGTCCACTGGTGAAATGGTGGAGGGAAATAATCAGGCCTTTGACGTATTCGTCATCGGAATGGTCCTTGAGGTGAGCGTTCCACTGTAGCAACGTTTCATGCCACCACTCATCTTCGTGCTCGCGATCCTCCCGCCGGAAGGCGACCAAGGCCAAGTTCTGTGTGAGCCGCCAATCGTCTCCCCGCTCCTGCTGGAGGTCGAACCATTTCCGGCCCGCTTCCTGCCATTCTTCGTTTCGTGCGAGTTCAAAGGCCTGCATCCAGCGAACGACACGAAGATCCTCGACAAGATCTTGATCGTCGGGATACAGGTCGATCGTCTCACGGAGAGTCTCCTCCGCTTCGTCCCAACGCTTCTTCTCGCAGAAGTAGATCACTTTGCCGCGAAGCGTGTGTACGACACTGGACACCTCGTCCGGGGAGGCTTCCGAGGGCTTCCGCTCACCCAGTATCTGTTGCAATTCCTGGTTCAGCTTGAACAGCGACAGCTGGTGGTGTCCGCTCCTCTCCTGGTCGTCCGAC
The DNA here is from genome assembly GCA_964436365.1 of uncultured bacterium. Classification (GTDB taxonomy): domain Bacteria; phylum Hinthialibacterota; class Hinthialibacteria; order Hinthialibacterales; genus CAYTDF01. The sequence goes on from CAYTDF010000178.1 coordinate 5,726, forward strand.
GTCGGATAATCCTCGTAGGCAACCGGAGACGCAGGATTAATGAGGCTGATGTCCGCTTTGGCGCGCTCGGCGGGATCGCGAAGCATATCGTAGGCCCCACGGATCTGGATGAACTCGTCCGGATAGTATTCTGGGGAGTACATCTTCACGAGCACGTAATACTTCGCTTTGATCGCCTCTTCGTCCGCCAGCTTCGACACACGGAGGACCTTATAGGGATCTTCGATCGTCGCTTGTTTTGTCGTTTCTTCTGTCAGCATGGGTCAACGTTCCGAGCGGCAAAATGGCGGGGCAGTCTCCGAGCGGGGGCCGCAGCGCACCGCAGCTCCCATATCAGAAGCCAGAGGTCTAGACGCCGTCAAAGGCCCCTCGAAAACAGCTCCCTTTGTAAAATCCCCGCGCGGCATCCGTGTCGGATACCACTGAGGAGGGTCTTTCGAAATTCCGACACCCACGTGATACAAGAACTGAAGATTAACTGAAGCCACCGCCGGAAGCAACCTGGCTCACAGAATCGGCCAAGAATGCTTGGAAACCGGTCGCTCCTAGAGCCGACCCTGGGGCCACGGGGAGGTATCGCCGTGACCTTGGTGCTATGCTAGCACGGATGAGAGTCCACCCATGAGAGAACTCGATCCGCGTACATACGGGACGCTCCTGGCCAGCCATCCCCTGCTCTGTCTATCCACACGGCGAGGGCGAATCAACAACCTCATCCCGCTAACATGGTACATGCCCGTATCGCAGCAGCCGCCCATTCTCGGCTTCGTCCTGCAACGGACCTGTTACAGCCATGAAATTCTCAGAGAGACGGGGGAGTGCGTGGTAGGAATCCCCGACCTCTCCGTTCTGAAGGAACTCCATTATTGCGGAATGCGCTCGGGAAGAGACGTCGAAAAACTACGCTTGCTGGAGCTCTCGACGATCCGGGCCAACAGCGTCTCGCCGCTTGTTCTACCTTGTTGTCTTGGCAATATCGAGGCATCGGTCTGGGACATACGTGACATCGGAGACCGCGCGAACTACCTCGTAAATATAGAGTGCTTGACAGCAGATGAGATCGCCTGGGATGGCAAGCGGTGGACAGAAGAGGCCGAACTGGTCTATCACCTAGAGGGGCACACCTATCGCTGCCGTGGGGAGGAAATTGTGCTCTCTAGGGAGGCGGTTCAGCCGAGTGGCCCAGGTCCCCGCATTCCGCATTCCATGAGGTGAGTAGAAGGTCGGCGCGTGCATCGGCGCGGGTTTCTCTTACGGTTGCCATCGAGACCGGTCGGGGGGTAAACTCGCACGAGTGGCGACCCACATTGACGACAGCGCGGTCAAACACCGAAGTCGCCGAAGCGGCCCTAAATAGAGAATAGACCTCTGAGTGTGAATGATGAAATCGAATCTATCCGAAGAAACCAAAAAGAAACTGAATTTGCTCCATGCGTGCGTGCAGGAGAAAGACGACAAGGTCTTCTTCGCGTCAATGTTGGAGCGGGATGAGGAGGAGGATACAGCGAGGCTACGCTCTTCCACACCGGTCTCCAAAGGCATGACACTGATGCTCTTACAGGTTCCATCGGACTGGGATGGCCAGCCGATTCCAGCCGATACCCTCAAACAGGACGAGGCGACGGTCACGGCTCATGTGCTGCGGTCGAAAGCGCGGGGCGACTTCCAGATTCGCTTTCTGTCCGCGTGTACCGAAAGCCGGCTCCGGCGCTTTCGGGGGGAGGCCAGCACAGGTGTGCAGGCCACGGTGTCGATGGTAGGAGAGATCGCGACCGTACAGATAAAGGGAAGCCTCTCGGTTGGCGCGGCCGCGACGATCGAAAGCCAGTTGCGTGAGACACGCAAGCAGTCGGACAAGATCATCTTGGATCTCTCCGCACTCGACGTGGTCACGAGCCAAGGGATCGGTCTGCTCATCACCCTCGTCCGCGAAGCGGAGAAATCCGAAGGCGCGGCGCTGAGCATCTTGATTCGGCCAGACAGTGCATTGGCTGAGATCCTCGAAAAAAGAGAATTCGCCAAAAAGACACCGCTTCACACCAGCCGCGACATGGCCGTCGCTTCCTTCTATATGTGACCGGTACCGTGCGACGATGACGCTCGCGGGCCAAGACTGTCTTCTGCGCCGGAATGAACATCCGCCCGTGTAGTGGCGGATCTGGAGCGTATCTCCTGCGTTTCTTCCCCTCGGGCGCACTTCATCTCTCCGATGGCCGGTACCGAGCGTTCGCCAATTCAGAAAGAGCTCGTGGGAGATACTTACCCCCTTGCACCATTCATTACGCGCCCTCCAACACGCATAATCGCGCATGGCTTCATCCATCAGCGTTCGTTCTTCCTCTCTGCCCACCGTGGTCATTCTCGGTCGCCCGAATGTCGGTAAATCGACACTGTTCAACCGGCTGTTCGGTGCGCGGGTGGCGATTGTCCATGACCAGCCGGGGGCAACTCGCGATCGGCTTTACCGGCCGGTAACGTGGAACGGAAGGACGTTCTTACTAACAGACACAGGTGGGTTCTTCGGACCGGAGGACGATCCTTTCTCGCCAGGCGTGCAAGACCAGATCGAAGTGGCCGCGTCCATCGCCGATGTACTTTGCATGGTCGTCGACGGACAAGACGGCCCCACACCACTGGATTTCGAGACCGCGGACCGCGTCCGCCGCCTGCGGGTCAAAGCCGGGAAGATTCCGGTAATCCTCGTGGTCAATAAGTGGGACAATCCCTCGGAAGACTTCGTCTCCGAATACTATACGTTCGGATTCGATGAGATCATGCCGGTCTCGGCTACGCACGGACACGGCACGGGCAGTCTTTTGGACGTCATCGTTGACAGCCTGCCGGAACACGCCGAAACCCCGGAAGATTTCTAGCCACTTCTGAAAGACCACCCAGATGA
>CAYTDF010000179.1:0-8576 GCA_964436365.1 uncultured bacterium
ATTGCGGCGTGAGCGCCCTGGCTTTGATCTGGATGGGATTGTTTTGGTCGATGTTGGACAATCCGGTGAAAGTCGTGACGCCGGCGGCGATCATCGGGGGTGTCTTTGGGTGTGGCCTGTGGTGCTTCGGTGCGATCTGGGCGGACAAGAATGGACTCCCGAAACAACTCCGCATGAGGCCAGGTCTCAAGATCGGTGTCTTCGTCTCGGGTGTGGTTCTAACCCTCTTGGGCCTGAAAGCCATTCTTGATTTTGTTTTCTAGAGTTCACCTCAGCGCCTATTCTTGCGCTGATCGAGGCGCTCGCCTCGCGGGCGGCGTACGGGAATGCTGAGCCCACCGCTGACATCCAGTTCATCGAAGAGCCGCTCGCGCATCGCCTCAATTCGTTCGCGGTACTGGGGGACATTGATGAGGTTATGCCGTTCGTGCGGATCCGTCTGCAAATCGTAGAATCCGTCACGATCCCAGACACCGTGGTAATAGATGTATTTGTATCGATCACCGCGTATAGCGAACAACGTCGGAGTCGCCGGGAAGTTCCACTCCCAGTAGTATTCGTAAAAGATATGGTCGCGCCACCGCGGGGAGTCGCCGCGCAGCAACGGCAGAAATGAGCGACCGTCCATCTCCTCGGTCTTGGTCGCCGGGATGCCCGCGAAATCCAACAAGGTGGGGGCGATGTCGATGTTCTGCACCATCTGAGTTATCTTTGCGCGGGGTTCGATTATGCCCGGAGCGTAGGCGAGCATGGGCACGCGGATAGACTCCTCAAAGGCGTCGCGCTTGTCATAGAATCCGTGCTCGCCCAGGGCGAAACCATTGTCTCCCAGGTAAAGCACGAGCGTGGATTCACTGAGGCCTGTCTTATCGAGGTAATCGAGTACGCGTCCGAGATTCTCATCCAGCCCGTGGACGGTCTCGGAGTACTGCCGGTAGAGATCGTCGAAGGAAGGGACGGGATCGTTGTCGTATGGCCCGGTCTCCATGTGGTCTATACCGTGGATGCTGTAGCGGCGTTCACGTACCCAGTGAGGCTGGGTCTGGTAGTTGCGTTCGGTGTTGGCCATGGTCTCGGGCCGTTCGATCTCCGCCTTCTCATAACGGCCGCGGTGCCGTGGGGCGGGTTGGAAGGGATAATGGACCGCCTTAAAGGACAAATACATAAGAAACGGCCGTTCGGTATCGCGGCCCTCCTTGAGCCAGTCTAGGGCGCGGTCGGTCAGAACGTCGGTGGTGTAGCCCTCGAAAGCCTGGCGCGTGCCGTTGATGTTGAGAGTTGGATTGAAATAGGTGCCCTGGCCCTTGAAACTGACCCAATGGTCGAAGCCCGGTCTTGGCGCGTCAAGGTCGTGACCCATGTGCCATTTGCCGACAAAGGCGGTTTGGTATCCGGCTTCCTGCAAATCCTGTGGGAAGAACCGGGTTCCCTCGGGGGCGGGTCGCTGGTTGTCGACAATGCGGTGTCGGTGCATGTACTGGCCGGTTAGGATCGAGGCCCGACTTGGCGAGCAGAGCGAGGTGCAGACGAAGGCGTTGGCTAGATGCGCGCCCTGCCTCGCCATGCGATCCATGTTGGGCGTCTCCAGAAAAGCGGGCGCGCGGTCCATAAAACTCATGAAATCGTAGCGATGGTCGTCGCTGAGCACCAAGACGATGTTGCGCCGCTCCTTGTTCGCTTGCCGAGCGACGCTGAAGGCTTGCTGGGCCGTGTTGCAAAGAGCCAGTGTCGCCATTCCACCGCCGACGGACTTGATGAAGTCGCGACGACCGGAGCCGGTCCGTCTTGGAGTTGTAGGGACTGTCATTCGCCATTTCTCCTACGCGTGAAGTGAACGGTCGCGGTTAGCCGAAACAGACAACTTGCCCGTCGCGTAAGGTGACGATGACGCGCCCGTCGCGGTCCACGGCCAACCCCCAAGGTACGGGAGCGGCAGGTAGAGGATGCGACCAGAGAACGGAGCCATCTTGGATGTTGCGGGCGATCACCTGGGTGCGAGTGGCGACGATCACGGCGTTGTCACTCGCGGCGCAGGCGAGACCATCCGGGTCTTCGTGCTCCCAGAGGGGAGGCTCGGAAGGAGCGAGTTTTCCCCAGGTGGGAATCATGTAGACGGCGTGCTCGCGGTCGCGGACGCTCTTGTTGAGGACGGTCTTGTCGATGGAGTTGAAGCACTGGATCTTCTTGCCGTTGACCCAGGCGACATCTCTATTGGCCGTAGAAACAAGTAATGTCTTTTCCGTAACGGTGGGGTCTACGGTGGGGAAATCGGGATCGCGGTAATACGGTTGGCCACACGTGACGACCTTATCCCCAATGAGGAAGAGCTCCCAGCCGCGCGGGTCGGAGGACTCGCAGAGCTGGAGGTCGGAGGCGTCATTCTGACAACTCCCATCGGCAAGATCATAGACGGCTGGAGAGATCGAGGTGCCGCCGGGTAGGTAGAGTTTTCCATCGTGAACGAGCATGGGCCCCTGGACACTCACGCCAGTTCGAGCGGCGGGGTCGAGGTGGCCGGAGGTGCTGTTCTGCCAGCGGAGTTGGCCGGTATCGGCATCGAGAGCGTATAGATGAGTACCATCGTAATTGACGATACCGGCAGCCAGATAGGCGACGCCATCCTCGACACGTACACCGCCCGCGACCGGCCATGTGGATTGCAGAGCGCCGTAGACCGGGATCTTACGTTCGATCGGCGCGGCGCGGAAACTCCAGAGCTGTCGTCCGGTTTGAGCCTCGAAGGCGTACACACGACCGTCACCCGAGCCGACGAAGAGTTTACCGTCTGAGACGGTGGGAGAGACGCGGACACCGCCGCCGACATAGGCGGTCCATTTTGTTTGACCGGTTCGGCCGTCGAGGGCGCGGACGATGCCATCGGAGCCGCTGACAAAAGTGAGGCCGCCCACGGCGACAGGCGCGGTGGGTACGAAAGCCGCGCGTGGCTCGGATCGCCAGAGCGGCATGGCATCGGTGGTGATGACCGCATTCGAGCGTGCGGTTCCTTGGTTATTGGCGCGGAAGGTGGGCCAGTCGGCGGGTGTGGCGGCAAGCGGAGCGACATTTGTATCGCTATCGTTCGAGATGACAAGCCGTTCGGCAACGTGAGCCTCGGGGCTGAACTCGAAATCGCCCGCGGGGCCGAGGCAGGTGATTCCATAAAGCGTCAGCTGACAGTCGCAGCCCGAAGGCCACCAGTACAGCAGGCCGTTGGCGACGGTGACACCGTCATGGCAGTTGGGCCGCATCGGCGAGACCCAGTGTCTTCGATTGGTGGCCAAATCATACCGCGTCGATCCGCCCATCGCTCGGAAGAAGATGGCGTCGTAGGCTCCTGTGGGCCGGGTGCAGCCGCGACGGCCGATATCGAGTTCGGCGAGGACCTCGCCGGTCATGGGATCGAACTTTCGGCTGACATTGTTCTTCCAATGTCCACTGATTCCGTAAAGCCCGTCGTCGCGGAGGATAAGTTGGAAATTGTTGTATGGGTAATCCCAAAGGACGGAGCCATCCTTGGCGGAGACGGCCAGGAGTTTCTCGACCTGGGGACCGGCGAAGTAGAGGACGTCGTCACTGCACTTGAGATAGGCGGTGGTGCGCCAGTTGGTCTGGTAGCCCTGACGATGTGAATACTCGCCGAGGGCGGTGAAGAGCGCGGGAGCGTTGTCTGGTGTCTTCTTCCAGAGCACGTCGCCGCTCTTGGCGTCGAGGCAGGTCAGAAGCGCGCCGAAGCGAAAGAGGAAGATTCGGCCGTTCTTCATGCAGACGGCCCGGCTGTCAGCGGGTTCGGTCTCGCGATGGCTCCACAGGACGCGGCGTGTTTTGGGATCGATGGCGAGAAGGTTCTTTCCAAAGCCCCAAGGGTTCTCTTTTTGATTGTATCCCTGAGAGAGGGGGGACCAGGGCCAGCCGTGCGCCTTGCGCCCCAGTTTGATTGTCGGATCCTTCTGTTCCTGGGCTCCGATGAGCGCGTAGAGAACCCCGTCCTCCATGGCCATCCATTTCCAAAAGGTGCCACCGGCCAGCTCGGCGGGCGGAACGATCTCGCCGAGCGGTTCGCCAGTCTTGGCGTCGAAAAGTTTGCAGGACATATCGTCGCCGACATAAAGCGTGTCGGGCGTGGCGATCATCGTGTTGCGGTGGACCATTACCCCGGCCGAAAGCCGTTGCTTCCACAGCAAGGTTCCGTTGTAACCATTGAAAGCGGCGATGGTGTTCAGAAAAGGCTCTTCGCGCGGCTTGAAGGCGATGTGGCCAAAGGCCTTGAACACGCGTCCGGTCGAGGAAACGGCGACTTGCGGCACCGGCGCGTAGTGCGGCTCGGCGAGAAACTGCGTCAAGTAGGGCGCGCGTGCGACGCTGTCCTTGGATTGGGGATTGTTGTCGGGACCGTGATAGGGGTGTGTCCAGTCGTCAATTCCCGCTGGTATCGGTTTGACCCAACTCTTTCTTCTGACGAGAGCCTTGCCTTCAGGCCGTAGGACCCGTAGCGCCTCAGCCTTGCTGAGACCGCGCGCGCTTCCTTGCGCGACGAGCGCATCGGCCATGTTGTCGGCCAGATGCAGATGAGATAGCGCACCCTTCTCGACAAAGATACGGTTGCCATAGAACCCCGCCTCATCGGCGGCACGTGAAGCTGTTTGCACATCCTCGTCGTCTGACAACTGGACGTAGAGAAGCAGATCGCTTGCCTCCGCAAGGCTTATGGCCAGGTCGCATTTGGGGTCGCCAAGGATGACGCATATCCCGTTCGAAGTTCCTATACTGCTCAGAAGGTCTCTGGTCTTCGCGTCTTTGACCGTGGTTTTGGCTAGCGCACTTGCGGTCAAGCTTAAACAGATTGCCAAAAGAATGGTGTACGGTTTTCTCATCAGTAAATCTCCTCGAAGTCAGAACTGCGTCATTCGCTTCCTTTAACGCCAGAGCATTCTAACATGGATCGGACAGGGAAGGGATGTGCAAGAATCGCGAGGCGTGACGTGGGGATTGCGGCCAGGGCAGGCGTGTGAGAGACTGTGCGAATCGCACGCTGGCGGTTTTTCGCCGGTCTGCGGGATCTAGACGAAGCGTGCGAATGGATGGTGAGCATGGAAGTGCCGCAGGTCACCTTGCAGACGGCCGACTATATTGTGATGGCCGTCTATCTCGTGGGGTTGCTCGGACTGGGTCTCTATTACCGCCGCTTCGCCCAGAAGGATCTTGAAAACTACTTTCTCGCGGGGCGAAAACTTCCGGGATGGCTGAATGGCGTCTCGTATGCCGCGACGTGCATGAACGCCGATGTCGCACCCGCCTACTGCGGTATGACGGTGATCTGCGGAATGTTCGTCTGCTGGTGGTACATCAGCCGATTCGGACTCGGGCTGCTGATCGGCGGGGTTCTTTTCGCTGTGTTCTGGCGGCATCTGCGCATTTTTACGTCACCGGAATTCTACGAGATCCGGTTCTCCGGTCCGGCGGCGATTACAATGCGCTCCTGGGTCGCGTTTCGTAGCGCGTTCATCGCGGTTGTGGCGTGGACCGGTTCCGGACTTCTGGGACTGCACAAGGTATCGTACTCGATCTTGGGGTTCGAAAAGTGGCAGACGTTTCTTGTCGTGATTCCCGTGATTCTGGCGTACGTGATTCTCTCCGGCTATGTGGGTGTGGTCGTTTCCGATCTGATCCAATCGATTGTCATGATCGTCGGCTCACTGCTGCTGATGTTCTTCGTGCTGCAAGATTTCGGTGGCCCGCAAGGATTGCACGACGCGTTGGTGGCGCAGTTCGGGACGAGTGTGGTCAGCTGGCACCCTCCGAAGAGTCACGAGATGCTGGGGCTTATGGGGGTGCTCGCTTGGACTGTCGGAACCGCAGTGGGATACGGCGGCGATGTCGCACCCATGGCGGGGGCCATGGAGGGGCAGCGGCTGATGTCCTGCCGGAACGCGCGGGAAGCGTCGAAGATGTATCTGTGGACGGAAGTGGTGCTCTTCTTCATGCTGGCCGTCTTGACCCTGCCCGCCCTGGGGGCGATGGTGAAATGGCCCGGTTTCTATGACGGGAGCATCAACAAAGAACTGAGCTACGGAATGCTTCTGGGACACTATATGCCACAGGGTTCTTAGGCCTGGCGCTGATTGCTTTGGGCGCGTCGATCATGTCGACGGTGGATTCCAATATGAACTTCGGGGTGCAGGTCTTCCTGAACGATATCTACCGGCGCAGCCTGGTGAAGAAGGCCTCGATGCGCCATTACATGAATGTCGGGCGGGTTGTGGCGGTCGCGATCATTGGGTTGGCGATACTCGTGGCGACGACGGCGGAGAATGTGATCGACATCTCGGTCTTCATGTTGGGATTGTCCTCGGCGGAACTGACGGCGAACTGGGGGCAGTGGTGGTGGTGGCGATTTAACGCGAAGGCGAGGCTCGCCGCATCCTTCGGCGGCCCTCTCGTGTTTCTGATCAACAAATACGTCATCTTTAGTTATGTTATTCAACTCGAGAGCAATGTGGAGTACGCGGTTGTCATGTCTTCGATCACCCTGACCTGCGCGCTCTGGATCGCTGTGGCGCTGACAACGAAACCCGACCCCGAAGCCACATTGGTCGAATTCTATCGAAGATCGCGGCCGCTCGGCTGGTGGGGGCCAATTCCCGCGAAGGCGGGTATCGAGCCCTTGGGCTGGAGACCGATTCTGGACGGTCTGGGCATCGCGTCGGTTGCTGCGATTTCGATTGGGTCCGGTGTAATCGCGTTCTCTTGCCTGTATGTGGCGCGTTGGCAAGTGGCGCAGTGGAGCCTGGCAATCTGTATTTCAACGGCGATTGTATTCAAGATTTACTACGCTAGGTTTATCGGTCGTCTAGATCGGTCCGAATAAGGGCGAGCGAAGGCGATGGTTATCGCTTCGCTCGTGACGCCTCGTGCCAGAGTGTCCGGTCAATATGTGAGACCGCGAGGATGTACGCTCATGTCCGATCAAGAACTCTCGAAAAGACTCTCAATTCTCTGCTTCGCCCTTGGGCTTTGCTGGTTTCTGTGTCAGCCGATCTTAGCCAGCGAGACGGCCCGGTCCTCCTCAAGCGATGTCATGCGGTTGGTGGCTGAACCGAGCCGTTCGGTGAGCGATAGCAGGCAAGACGAAGTCTGTGAGCGGGTCTATTTGGCCGCGCAAAGGCAAGCCCGGTATCTTCTCAGCCTCGTGCATCCTTGGTCGGAGGATGAAAGCCTTCTGCTCATCACGGATAGTAAGAGCGGTGAACATTGGATCCGCCCCAATACCGGGACGCTGGCGGGGCTCTCTTTTCTGTACCGTTTCGGAAAGTACGACGAGACGATTGTCGGCGTGTCGCGGCCGGAACTTCTCGAAAAGACGATCCTGCCCATGTTTCGGTACCTGATCGCGACGCACCTGACCGGTGTGCGACCCACGAGCGACGGGAAGCGATGGGGAGACGCTTGGCAGTCGGCACATTGGGCGCACCAGATGGGTCGGGCCGGGTGGTGGATTTGGGAGGAGTTGCCAGTCGATATTCGCGAGGGACTGCGACGGGTCGTGGCGCATGAGGCGGCCCGATTCGTGAAGAGCGACCCTCCCCACCAGATTCAACTGGACACCAAAGCCGAAGAGAACGCCTGGAATAGCCAGATCTTCTCTGTGGCGGTGCTGCTGATGCCGGGGGATCCGCGTCGGGCCTCTTGGGAAGCGGCGTTCCCAAAGTGGGTACTGTCTTCATTTTTACGTCCTGCGGATGAACACGCAACGACGGTCGTGGACGGCCTGACTGTGGCGGAGATCTATGACGACTTCACTCTGGAAAACCATCGAATCGTTCACCCCGACTATATGACCACCTTCAGTCTGTCGCTGGGATGCGCACTGGATTATGTGATGAGCGGTCGTCGTATGCCGGAAGTCCTGCTCTATAATACGTCCGGGATCTACCAGAATCTGAGATGGTTCTCACTGCCTGACGGTGGGTTTGTGTATCCTTCGGGCCAGGACTGGCGTCTGTTTCGGAACCCCGATTGGCTCTTCACGCATGTGCTGATGGCCGTCTATGGAGAGGAGCCCTCGGCATGGAAATTGAGCCAGCGTTGTTTGGAGACGCTGGAAAAGATGCAGGCTCGGTCCGATTCCGGGGCGGTCTATCGTCCGGAAGAGTTCTTCTTTGCCTCCACCCATAGCGACACGGTCTATTCTCTGAGCAAGGCTTGGCTGGCACTCCGTCGGACCGAGGTTACGGTCGACCGTTACGAAGAACCAAGGGGGGCGCTACGTCTCGAGGCGGGGAAGATAATTCTCAATCGGACGAGAGAGGCTATTCATACATTTAGTTGGGGCAAGAAGATAATGGCGCAGTGCCTACCGAATCGCCCCGATCGGATTGTGTCGCCTCACCCGAGAAACGGTGTGGGATGGATTCGCTTGAAGGGCGAGAAGGAGAACCTGCCGATTCGTGTCCATGAGGTTGAGGTGGAGGAGACCGGCGATGGATTTAGCGTGAATCTCGTGCTGGATCACGGCGATGCCAAAGTGCGGGCGTTTCTGAACTACCGGTCCGGAGCGGATGGCCACCTGGCTTGTGAAG
>CAYTDF010000180.1:0-7272 GCA_964436365.1 uncultured bacterium
ATTAAGGCCTCGCCAATGTGGGGGGGACACCTTGTTGGAATAAGGCTGAGCAACGGTAGAATAGGGTGGCTAGCCCTTTATATTCGCTCACTACATCATCTTCTTCGATCCGGCAATCGGCCCCGAGATAGCATATCCAGCCTACCATGGATGACCTGACCCTCTTCTTGCCACCGGACGTTTTCGCGTCGCCGTTGGCTTACGCCACCGCCTTTGTCTTGGCCACGCTCATCATCGGAGTGGCCAAGGGTGGCTTTGGCGGCGGGATCGGAATGATCTCCGTTCCTGTGATGCTGCAGGTTGCACCCGCCACGACGGTGCTGCCCTTGCTGCTCCCCATACTGATTGCCTGCGATGTCTGCACGATCCGTCATTTTCCCCATGAATGGGACAAGAAAGGCTTCTTTGTTGTCGCGCCGGGGATGGTCGTCGGGCTTTTTGTGGGCTTGTTTTGCCTGGACAGGATGCGCGCCGTCGACATCAACATGGCGATCGCGCTCTTGTCGTTGGTCTTCTGCGTTGTGAACTGGACCGGGTTGGGAGACAGGCCGCTGTTTACCCAGACAACATTCACCAAAGGAACGATTGTGGGTCTGGCGTGTGGGGTTTCGACCATGGTGGCGCACTCCGCGGGAGCGATTGTCAGCATGTTTCTCCTCTCTCGTCGGCTCGACAAGGCTGTTTTCATTGGGACGACCGCTCGCTTCTATTTCACCTTCAATGTCCTCAAAGTCCCCTTTTTAGCGCTCAACCCGAGCCCCGGCGGCCCTACGTTCGATTGGTCCACTCTGCTCTGGGCGTCTTGGGTGCTGCCACTTTGTCCCCTGGGCGTCTGGATGGGGGTCTGGATGCAGCGGCGTTTTTCACAGCGGACCTTTGTTTGGATCATCTACACGACCTTGCTTCTCATCGCGATCAAGCTGATCTGGAGCTCTCTGCATATCTATATTTACGGGGCCTAGAGCGTTTCTGAGAGTTTCACCCCTGCTCACGACGTCCCTATGGCGCTGAGGCGTCTCTCCTTCGAGCGATCGCCACTCTCGGGAGATACTCAAATAGCAGACTTTCTACGTCCAAGACGGGATTCCACAGGAATTCTCAATCATTGACCTTGACCGCCGCCGGTCTCTGGTGTGTTATCGTCAGGTGATGGAAAAGGACTCTCCCAAAAATAAGCGTCGTCCACTTGCGACTGCCGAGTTTGAGATGGTGCGACTGGTCCAACAGCTCGGACGCGCCTCCGTGAAGGAAGTCTGCGAGATGTTGCCTCCCGGGCGCAACCTTGGCTATAAGACCGTGCAGACCCTTCTGCGCCGAGCCGAGCTGAAGGGACATCTGAGCCACGAACAGGATGGCCGCGCGCACATCTTCGTTCCAACCGCGACCGAGAACCAACTTCTGGATGAAGCCATCCAGAACTTCATCCAGCGTCAATTCCGTGGGGACGCCTTCGAGATGACCAAACGGCTGGTTGACGGCGAGCATCTCTCCGAAGAGGACCTCAAGCGTATTCGCAAGCGCATCAAGCGCAAATTTCTCGACAAGTACTAGCCTGCCCTCCCCCGTCTCCCTCGAACTCTCTCTCGTCCATCCTGTTCCGTGATCGTCTTCCGCTTTCTGCTATTCTCCGGCGAATCCAGAGTCTCTCAAATGAGTTGCCTCGGAAAAGCCCCCAAGTTTATTTGGAATTAGGACGAAACTATGTCTCGATGTCGCCGTTGCTTGGTTACTGGCGGTGCCGGTTTTATCGGCTCGCATGTTGTTGACAAACTCCTGGAGGTTGGACACACCGTTGCGGTTGTGGACAACTTCTCTTCGGGAAAGCGCCATTTCGTGCCCGAGGGTGTCGAACTCTTTGAACAGAGTGTTACGGAAGACCTCGATGCCGCTTTCGAGACGTTCAAACCGAACGCGGTTTTTCATCTCGCGGCACAGATATCGGTATCGGTATCCACGCGGGAACCGCTCGTCGACGCCGATCTGAACATTCTCGGTAGCATCAACGTGCTTGAAGCCTCGGTGCGCCACGGTGTCGAGCGGGTGATCTATGCCAGCTCGGGTGCGGCCTATGGCGACCCCGTGACCCTGCCCATGGCCGAGTCTCACCCGCTCGATGCGATTTCGCCCTATGGCATCAGCAAATCGGTCGTGGAGCGCTATCTCTATTACTATCGAGTCACCCAGGGGCTTGAATCTGTCGCGCTACGCTATGCCAACGTTTACGGTCCCCGGCAGGATCCCCACGGGGAAGCCGGGGTCGTGGCGATCTTCAACGAGGCCTTTGTCGCGGACAGGCCGTGCGCGATCTACGGTGACGGTCTTCAGACACGAGACTTCGTCTACGTCAAAGATGTGGCCGAAGCCAACCGCGCGGCATTCCACGCGGAGCTAACACCCGATTCGCCTCGGATCTTCAATGTCTCGACAGGGAAAGCCTCCAATATCAACGACGTCTACGACATTATTCGCACCGGTTTTGGTTCCACCCGGGAAGCGATTCGCGAGGTGCCCCGCCCTGGCGATGCCCGCCACTCGATCCTCGACAGTTCTTTGATACAAGAGACTCTGGCTTGGCGGCCGAAGACCGATCTCCGCGAGGGGCTCACCGAGACCACTGAGTATTTCAAGCGTGGAGGCACAAGCCGTCGATGAGTGCGCGCGTTCTTGAGCCACGTTTCGAGCCCGCTTGGCGCGAGTTCGAGGGAACCTTTGGGCATGCCCCCCGGGTTCTCGGTTTTGCGCCGGGACGGACGGAGCTGATCGGGAATCACACCGACTACAACGGCGGCTACGTTCTGCTGGGTGCGCTACGGTTGGGGACTTGGGTTGCGGCGCGCGCACGGGGCGGAGAGACCTGCCGGATCGTGTCGCAAGTGGTCGACGAGTCGTACGAGTTCCCGCTTTCAGGGAGCGGGACGGCGCGAGGCCCGGTCTGGACTCGGTATGTCGAAGGTGTGTTGCGTGAGTTGCAGGCGGAGTCGATCCGAGTGCCCGCGTTCTCTGCGCTGATCGATGGCGATCTGCCCCTGGGGTGTGGGCTTTCCAGTTCAGCCTCGCTGGAGGTCGCCGTGGCCAAAGCGCTTTTGTCTCTTTCGGATGTGGAGCTAGACGACTGGACTCTGGCCAAGATCTGCCAGCGTGCCGAGCACCGCCACCCCGGGGTCCCGTGCGGACTTCTCGATCAAACCGGCGCTGTCTTCGGCCGGGCCAACACGCTTCTGCTGTTGGACTGCGCATCGCTGGAGTTGGAACCGCTACTTCTGGGTTGTGGCGATCTTTCTCTCGTCTTCGTCGACAGCCGCTCCAAGCACACTCTCGTCGATGGGCAGTACCGCGCTCGGCGGGCGGAGTGTGAGGATGCCGTCGCACAGATGACCGGGCTGCTCGACCGCGAGCTGGATTGGATGCGCGACGTCACGCCTGGAGAATTCGCCCGGATCGAAGACCGTATACAGGGTTCCGCCGCCGAACGGGCACGCCACATTTTCCGGGAAAACGAACGCTGTTTGCAGGGACGGGAAGCGTTACGCGGAGGTGAGTTCGAAGCCCTTGGTGGGCTGATTACGCAATCTCACCGTTCCAGTCGCATCGCTTTCGAAAACAGCACACCCCAGCTGGATCTACTGGTCGATATCGCCACCGCGCATGAAGCGTGCTTGGGAGCGAAACTCTGCGGCGGCGGCTTCGGCGGTTGCACGGTCAATCTCGTCTGCACCGCGCACCGCGACGCGTTTATTCAGACGGTTCTCGACGCATTCGAACAGAAGACGCGCGTTCGGACCGAGGCATTCTCCGCCCCCATTGGCGATGGCGCTTACACGGCCGGTTGAGACGGATTTGGAGAGAAACGGGCGAAGGGCCAGGAGGAGGAAACATTGGAACTCATCATTACGATAGTTGTGACGCTGATAGTAGCGATCGTCTCATTGTTCATTTCAGGTGTGGTTACCTGGTGTGTCACTGACATGTACTACAAGAAGAGTCTTCGTCAGCAGCAAATTGGAGCCTCGACGGAAATGAAGACGCTCATGAAGTTTGTCAAGCAAGACGCTGACACAAGCCAAGAGTTCCTGCGGCAAAGCAGAATCGAGACCTGTATCGAAGAATATCGCAAAGTTGGGACGCCGGTTCTGCTAATCGACACTTATAAAGACCTGAACAATGAGGGAAAGGCGGATCTACTCGACACCGTTTTGCTGAGAGTCAAGGGCCGGAAAGCGAAGAAGAACAAATACAGGCTTGAACAGCAGATGCCTTGATTGTCCTCATTGCGACGATTGTTCGAGGAATTCGAGTCTCTTGATTTCGGCCGCCACGGTTTCTCCCGCGATGGTGTGGCCGTATGGATTCCAGTGCGTATCCAACGGGAAGTAGACTCTCTCGCCCCGCGTCGCGGCATCCTGCAACGCCGGTCTCAGATCGAGACAATCGATGCCGTTTTCCAAGCAGAACGCCGTCACCAGCTCCGTCAACGCCCGGTTGTTCGCAAGGAACTTCTCGTGCCAGGTCTGGTCGCCCGGCGAGTCGTCTCCCGCCGCTTGTTGTACGAATCGGTCGAAATCACTCGCATTGTACGCACCGGAAAGCAGGGGAAGATAGACGCTGCCCTTGCTGGGCATCAGAACGACAAGCATCCGTACGTCCGCCTCGGCGCAGACTCGTTTGGCTTCGAGAAGAGTATTGCAGGCCGGTTTCCAGCCCGCATGTTCGGTCCATTGTTCTTTTGAGAATGTGGCGTGGTATAGGTAAGGATTGAAGAACGCGCACTGCATCGCTTGTCCCGCGAGCTCCCCTTCGACCGGGTTGAAGAGAAACTCACCCTCGGGTGGAATCGGGGTCGAAGGTTCCTCAAGCCAAGTGGAGAGCGCGTCATGTGTAAACCGGTAAAGGGCTCGTGTGAGAAGAAAATCTTTACGTTGGTGGGTCCTGTTGCCTGCCGAGACTCGACGGAGCCTGCTGACCGACTTCGGCCAACTCATTCGCCAGGTTTTGAACGACTCGAATCGTCGCGCGTCGAGGATGTCGTTGCCCTCGAAGAGAGAGAACAGAACCGCGCGGGGCGACTTTGGCAAGCCAAACTCCTGCAAAGCCACCAGGTTTTGCTGCGGCGAATAGCCCGTCACGCCAAGGTTTCGAACCGGCACGCCGAGCGCTTGGCTTACAGCCGAGGACCATCTCTCATCCGCTTGCACGTTGATCGCGACCGTTAACGAGTCGCCCAAGGCCACAATCGGATACGGCTCCGCATTTCGCGCGTTCCGGAACCCGTCCTCGTCGGTCTCGACAAGGATGCGGGGCGGGTCCGGGGCAGCGTATTTCTTCGATACGCGGCGCATCAAGACGAGATCGTATTTCCGCTCCCACGTCCAGCGCATGTGGGGACGGTATTTGTAGCCGTAACGCCGATCGAACTCTTCTTGCTGGGTCTTGTCGGGGAAAAAGAGAAGCCCATCATCCGGCAAGTACTTGTTGGCTCCGATGGGGAGCAGCAGTGGGTGGATTCGGAGAATGATCTCACAAAAGGTCAGCGCGGCGAGCAGGCTCAGACCGACGTGAAGGCACGCCTCGATTGCGCTCACCTTGCGTGGACCGACCACCCGCTCGTTGCGCGGCTGGCGTCGGTAGCAGAAGATTAGAATGCAGACGCCGAGACCGATCCAGAGCGGGCTTGGCCAGGGTGTGATCTCCTCGACCGACGGTTCCGCCCAGTAGGCCCAGTCGAACTGTTGGTTCTTTTCCGGTGCGTTTGTCGTCTCCAGCGCGAGGCTCAGTGGGGTTCCATCGGAGTGAAACGGGATTTCAGCGAGCTGCCACTGCCGCTGGAATGTGTTCTTCCCCGGATCGAGAACGAGTTCGTGGACGATCTTTCCGCCGTCTCGCCAAGTGATGGAGATGTGAAAAAGCACCCCGTCGGATCCATGTTCGGCCCAGGCCTCCTCTTCAAGACCTGTTTCCACTTTGAGCAGACAGGGCCCTTCTCTCGCTTGGACTGTCCACTCCAGACGCGAAGGCGCGTGGGCGAAAATCGCCAAACGTCCCTCATCCCCGATGGCTTTCAACACCTGAGACGTCCCCCCCGGTAGGGCGTGGACCTGTTTGGCGTCGTGCAGTGAGAGGGAGGTAATTTCGGCCGAGGCGGAGTCGAACGCCCATCGGGCGATGGGCAGGAGGATCATCAACGTGGCGACCACTCGCAAGAGCCGAAGAAAACGACGCAGTTCGGCCCGGCTCTTGTCGGGTCCGCTCGCCTGGGATTCGGATGCCGCTTCTTTTTCCTGACTCGCCATGATCGATTGTTGCGCAGGGCTCGTAGACGACCTTACAGACGGGGTTTTCGCTCAGCCGTCGCCCTTAATCGCGAACGAGAAAATGTTGGAACCCGCCAAGACCAGCCGTCGGATCTCTTCGATACTTCTCATCCGCCCAACCCACCGGGCAATGTAACCGGGCCGCAAAAAGAAACTTCGGTACGCCCTCTTCTGGAAAGCTTGCAGTTCCTCGGCGGTCAGATCGCAATAGGTATCCGTGAAGAATGCCTTGAGGTGAATTTGAGCCAAGTTCGAGTCGCTTCCGTCGGCGATCTCCGGGTGCTTCTCTGCGACCCTATCGAACAGAGGCGTGCCGGGGTAGGGCGTGCTGATACCGAACGTGGCGGTGGTTGGATCGAGCCGCAAGGCGTGGTCGATCGTCGTTTGTACGGTATCCTTGGTGTCGCCTGGGTTGCCGATCATGAAATGAGCGTGTGTATCGATACCGACTTCATGCGCCCATCGGTAGGCGTCGATGGCTTGTTCGACACGCGTGCCTTTGCGGATATTGTCGAGGATCTCCTGAACGCCCGATTCCACGCCAAACTTGATGTAGTGGCAGCCGGCTCGCTTCATCAGTGCCATAGTCTCTTTGTCGATCATATCCACGCGGCCGTTACAGATCCAAGTCAAATCCAGCCCCCGGGAGAGGATCTCCTCACAGACTCGCTGGTTTCGTTTCTTGTAGGCCGTGAAGGTCTCATCCCGGAAAAAGATCTCTCGATAGCCAAGGGCGGTGATCCGTTCGAGTTCTTCGAGTATTCGGTCCGCGCTGTTGACCCGGGCTTGCTTGCCGTGGAACGTGGGTGCTGTGCAGAAGGAGCATTTTGCCGGACACCCGCGCGACGTGGTCATGGTGGTGTAAGGAACGCGTTTGACGATGGGATTGAAGTAGTCGATTCCTTCCGGCAGGAAACTCCGGTCGGGGATGGGGAGGTCGTCGAGATTCTCGATGTAGGGGTAA
>CAYTDF010000180.1:7282-8547 GCA_964436365.1 uncultured bacterium
ATCGGGATTCACCGTGATGACGGGTTCGCTGCCGTTCTGCGCTTGCGCGTACGTAATCCCTTGAACTTGCTTCCAGGCATCGCCCGATTGCAGCCCGGCCAGAACGTCGCGGACGATGAATTCCGGTTCGCGGCGCACGGCGACGTCTACGCCGGGATGGGCGGCGGTCTCGTGCGATCGAAATGTGGCGTGCGAACCGAACATCATTGTGAACAGTCCCGGCGACTTCTCACGCATGGCCTGCAAGACCGATGCATCCTCGCGGAACGACATGGTTGAGGTCGAGGAGACCACAACGTCGAACGAATCTTCCTTCGCCACGTCCTCGACCGTTTTCCCTTCGGCGGGAGGGTCCCAGAACCGCGTATCGTGCCCCGCCTCACGGATCACCGTGGCCACGCTGACCAAACTCATTGGCGGCGGATTGAGCCCCCCGATACGGCGGCCCTTGCACCAGCACCCATACAGCGTGTCACGGACTACGTTACGGGCCACGGCCGAGGGTGGATTGAGAATCAAGACGCGCATCGCACATACCTTTCACGGCAGAGGATATTCAGCCCCACTTGTGATAACAAGGCACACCGAATCCCGGTCACGCTGTCAGCCCTCCCGCCCCCCGTCCTTCCCGGGCTCAAACCGGTATCCTGGGCTCCTTGCCAGACGCGGCACGGGAGGGTATCCATCCAAACGTCTGGCCGCATGGATAGACTGACACAGAAGCGGCATAGGATCGAAGGTCCCTCTTTTGCATAGGAGATGAGAACATGACAGATATCAAACGGCGCTCGTTCTTGCGGGGTATGGCGGGGATCGGCGCGTTATCGGTGACAGGGTCGGCGGATTCTTCGGCCGCCGGGGTCCGTGGGGATCGCGTCCCCAGGCGTGTTTTGGGACGTACGGGCGAAGAGGTCTCGATTGTGGGTTTCGGCGGGGCGGTGATGGGGCACGCGTACATTGGAGAAGAGCAGGCGCTTCCGCTGATTCACGAGACGATCGATCTGGGAATCAACTATATCGACACGGCCCGGATTTACGACGCTTCCGAAGAGTATCTCGGAAAAGTCCTCCCCGCGCGGCGCGATGAGGTTTTCGTGGTTGAGAAGGTCCGGGCGGATACGTACGCGAAAGCGGAGAAGAGCCTAGATACATCGCTCAAGAACCTGAAACTGGAGACGGTCGATCTGTTGCACATCCACAATGCCGGTGCGCTGGGGGATATCGATACGGTCATGGGGCCGAAAGGGTCGATGGAGTTCGTCCTC
>CAYTDF010000181.1:0-8527 GCA_964436365.1 uncultured bacterium
GGATCAAAGAACTGTCCGGTCGAATTGATAGTCTCACAGCATCCCCCTAAGGCCTGCAGGACTTAGGGGGATGGATGAGTATCGCGATAGTGTTAGTTAAACGCTAGCGATTCAGGGGGTTAGGACCAAAGGGATGGTAGTCTCCCTCCATCGGTCTCTACTTTCCCTCACTGTGGTTTGGCGACGAGGCAGGTGACCTGGTGCGGGTCGAGAGTCGAACGGTAGATCGACTTTCCATCGCGCTGGACCACGTCCACAGGACGCTCTTCGAACGCGTCGGTCCAAACCCAACCCTCAGGCGCGTCGAGTGAGAGCCAATCGGCCTCCAAGGTGTTGGGCCCGGCATGATAGACGGTGTAGACAATCTTATTCTCAGTCGCGAAACGGTTGGCATGGACATCCGTGCACAACGTGGTCACCAACGGTTTGCAGTCGTTCGAGGCGAAGGCGTCCTTATGTTCCGTAGAAACCCTGGTCGCTCGCTTCACAAACTCCCGCGCCCCGGCACCGAGCCACGAATTCGCCCGGCCCTTGAGCCAATGCGCCTGTGCGTGGAAAAAGCAGAGCTTGGGTAGATCGGCCGCGCCCGCGACGGGGCGAATCCCCGCGATATAAAGCTCGATCGGCCGAATCTCGGGGAACGCGTAGCGCATCAAGGCCATGCGCGTGGCATGGTGCGGGAAGAACTTCTTGGTCATCGCATAGGAGAACGCCAAATCGACCCAAGGGGTCATGGTGTCCACCGGGAACTGCTCGGTGTAGATGGCTTTCGAAGGATCGACCTTGTCGAGCGCCTCGCGGACAGTCCGTAAGAACCCGGTCTCGGTCTCCAAGGGATTGGAGCCGACCGGGTGCCCGTGAGCGTCGGACCAACAGCGTTTGTCATTACCACCGAAACCGAACTGATCCACATAGAAGGCGTCGGCATCTGTCTCCGCCGCCACGGCCGCGAGCCGGTCGGCGAACGCGTGCCGCCAGGTCTCGATGCCGGGGCAGGCGAAGAACTCCATCCCCCCCGAGCACCTTTTTGGGGTGCCGTCCTTACTGATCAACTCCCAGTCTTTCCGGTATTTCAGACCGAGTTCGCAGCGCTTGTCGATCAAGTAGCCTTCGAGATAAAGACCGACCCGAACGTCGCTGGCGTGGGCCTCGGCGATCAGATTGCGCATGGCCTCGAGCCCGCCCAACTCGTATTGGCGATAATCGCCCACACGGCCAATCGTCTCCGACATCGCCCAGCCGGAAATGTCGATCATCTCCGTGCCGCCATGGCCGCGCTCGGTTTCGGCCAGAAGAACTTCCGGGGTGTAGGCCTCCTCATGCAGGCCGTACAGATAGCCGGTTCCGCCGACCGGATAGTCGCGGCGGCAGTTGACGACCTCGCGGCACCACGTGCGGCTCTCGGAATGCGGTTCGCGCCACGTATTCACCCATTCGAGATAGCGTTCGTAGAGCGTGTGCCAGTCGCCGGTGTGCGGATAGATTACGGTCTTAGGAATACGTTGTCCTTCGGCCATGGCCTCTTTGCCGAGGTTATACTCGACCGAGAAACTCGTGCCCGTGTCGTCTTTCTTTAGCGCGAAGGCTTTGCGAATCAGCGAGGTGTCCTCGACGAGAATGCCAAGGCCGCCGCCGCGCTCGGGCGAGCTGACATCCATGAACTGCATGGGCATCGAGCCGCAGTAGTGTTCGCGAAAGTCGATTGGATCGGTGCTCAGAAGCGCGCTACGCGAAGGTACGAAATAGATGTCGTCCTCGACGCGTTCCGAGAGCTGCATCGGTTCGACAAAAGGCGCATAGACCTGCATCGACTCGATGTCGTCCACGAGCGGTTTTACGAAACCCTCGTAGATAAGTTCGCCTCGCGCCCCATACGTCAACGTGCAATCTACCTCGGCGATTTCGCGGCCCTGGTTGTCCTTGCCTACGGCTTGGATTTGAATGCGAACGTTCTGGTCGTCGGAATTGGGACGCATATTGTCTTTATATGAACGCATTTCCCAGTTTTCGAGCGTCTCTTCGCCCACAGTCACTCTGAAAAGACGAATCCCGCCGAGTTCCTGTGAGGCCGGGGTCAGGCAGTTTGCTTTGAGGCGCCAGAGATGCCAGCCGTTCAGTACATTCAAACTGGCGTAGAAATTCGGAGACCCAAAGCCAAAGGCGTATTCACCGTTGCCTGAAAGTACAACCGGAATGTCGGCGAGAGGCGGGACTTCCGCGAAGACCGGGTTGGGTTTGGCAGCGATAGGATCGACGCCTTCGGTCCGGCCCTGGGTGCGGAGGGTCGCGGCGAGTAGGAAGACCTGGCCGAAACTCATGCCCTCGATCAATTCCACCGATTCGACGGTGCGGTTCTCATGCAGGGGCACGATGTATGCGCCGACGCCTTGATACAATCCGTGTTCCGAAGATTGGCGGTGGAACGGAATGGAGTCTTGCTTCGAACGGTCGGTGTAGTTGACGCGTACCACGATACGGTCGGGGGCGACCACCCGGACCCGCGGCTTGTACTTCCAGTACTCATCGCTCCCAGTGAGCCGAGCCGCCAGGAGCAGGTGCAACTCTGTGCCGCGGGCCTTCATATACTAGTCGACGCTCCCCCGCTGCATGACGTGGGTGCCCTTTACGCGGCCCTGCGGATCGAGTTCGAAAGGAACCCCTTCCCAGTCGAGCTTGCCCGGTTTGGTTGCGATCTTTCCACATCCGAGCGCGGCGGCGACGTCACGCAAGTGGCCGTTGAAATCGTCCGACAACGGCAACACGGTCCAGGCTTTCGGGGAGCCGAGCTTAAGGCTCGAAGGCTCAGAGGTGTCTGGGGTGAGGGCGAGCGGCGGACGCTTCTCGCTCGGTTTCGCCGGATTGGATGGATCTCTCAACAGAAATTCGATTTCTTCGACACGTGCCGACGCGGGGCCGTCACCGGCGTGAAGGTCGAAGCCGATCCGGGAGACGCGGTTCGAGCCGAACAGGTTCTTCTCTCCGCCGATCAGCCGCAGCACGCACGTCTGTAGTCGATCCGACTCCGCCTCTAGGTCGACCCGCAGAATGCCGTCACCGGCAAGGGGGTTTTCGGGGTTGTCCGCTCCCGGGGTGACCGGTCCGGTGGCGTCATCTTCCAGCCGGAGCCCGAGTTTGGCTCCCTTGCCGGAGACTCGGTAACGAAGCCGGATGTACGGAAACGACTCGGGCCAGACCGGCTCTGTGGTCAGAGTCCAGGCCATGACTCGGCCGGCTTCGCCAACACTGAGATCGAGTCCGGCCGCGTCGGTTCCCGCGCGTACGGAAATGCTCGACTCGTATCGCTCCGCCGGAGGATGTACGCGATCCGGGTCGGGCTCCCAGATGCGTTCTCCGCCAACTTCGAAGGTTGCGAACCACCCCAGTAGGGCTAGATCGTCCGACCGATCCTCGGCAGCGTGAATGAACCCGATAGCCCCCATCATGAAGAATGTGGATGTTGAGGCTAGTTTCCGTAAAGAACGCGTTATCGTTGCCATGTTTTCACCATCTTCCCGTTTCCGGTCCCAGTGTTTCATTTTTGTTCCGCAGTACGTCGGCCGCCAGGGCCGCATATTGTATCATGTTCTGGATCGTTTCAAACGTTTTCGTGTTCATGTCTTGACATAAGCGAGTTGGCAAGTACATGTTTCTTCTACTTGACATTTAGCCATACCGACCTCCGGTACGAGATCGATCCTTCCCGGTTTTTTCTATTACCCGCATCCACATTTTGGGGTATATTATATTCATAAGGAATCGCTCAAAGGCGTTCTCTGCCTGTGACACTGCTCTAGCAAGGAGTGGAAGGGAATGGTGTGGACGTGCGGGATATGCAACCATCGTGAAGAGACTCGTAATCGTACAGATACTATGCTTGTCGGTGACCGCGATATCGAGCGCTGGAGTAACGGGAATCTCCATCCCGCCGGATTCGACATCACCCGCCCCGTTCCTGATTCAGGCCGCTCCAGACGATGACCCGACCGGCAGTTCGTCCGGTCCGTCCGACATTCCGACCTCCTTCTTCAACTCCACAGCTCTCCTCGTTTTCCTCCTGGCGATCTCTGTCGTTTCCACTCTGTTTGCGTACAACCGGTGTTGTGCACTGTTCCAATCGAAACGACGGTACCGCGATCTCGTTGACGATGCCCTGGCAATCATCCTGAAATGGGACGCGGATGGGAAGATCACGTTTTGGAATGAGTTTGCCGTGCAGGTTTTTGGGTACCGGCGGGAGGAGGCGCTGGGGCGGGATGTATTGGAGACGCTGTTTACCACGGAAGAGCAGTCCGCGAAGTACTTCAACGATCTCAAGCGTCTCGTGGCGGGTAAACCGAACGCTCCCACCTCGCTACGGACGGAGACGATCACCCAATCGGGTGAGCGGCGTTGGATTTCTTGGACACTCCGGCCGATTCTCGACCGATCGGAAACTCCGGTCGAGATTCACGCCATCGGTATCGACGTTACGACTCAATATCGAACGGAAAAGGCGCTCCGTACACGTGAGAAGAACTTCCGTGAGTTTTGTGAAGCCGCCAGCGTGGGTATTGTCCGGGCGACCCCGAAAGGCGACCTTCTCTACACAAATCGAGCCTTCGCCAAGATGGCGGGTTTTTCGTCCCCAAAAGAGATCATGCCCCATTTGCGGCTCGATGCGTTGGTTGAGACAGAGATGTACGCAGCGTTGCGGGCCACTGTGGAACGCGACCGTACTGTCATCGCCTACCCACTGGAACTCAAGCAGGGGAGAGAAAAGAGACTCCCGGTCTTGTTCTCCGGTGTGCTGCGGGATGGCGTGATCGAAGGCACGGTGGTGGATGTGACCGAGCGGCAGATGCTCGAAAAGCAGCTCCAGCATCTGCAGACGATGGAGGCCGTCGGCACACTGGCCGGGGGAATCGCTCACGATTTCAACAACATCCTGACGGCGGTTCTCGGGTATCTTACGCTGGCCGAGATGCGGCTTGGCCCGGAAAGTCCGGCTGCGAGCGATCTCGCCAACGCGAAAGCAGGTGGGGACCGCGCCGCAGATTTGGTTCGGCAGTTACTGGCGCTGGGCCACAAGACACGTCCCACGCTTAAACCGGTGCGGGCCAACCCGATGGTTGAAGAGGCGGTCTCGCTTCTGCGCCACACCATGGACGCTCGAGTTCAACTCATTACCCAGCCCACGGTGGACGATCCCACCGTTGCAGCTGACGCCGTTCAAATCAACCAAGTCTTGGTGAGTCTCTGTATGAATGCCCGGGATAGCCTTGTCGAAAGCATCGAGAAATACGGCCACACAGCCCCCCCTGCCATCACGATCGCGACGCGTGTTGTCGATGCGGACTCCCTGGCCGACCGACCTGTCGCCGCCGCAAAGCGGACGGCACCGGACGCACCGGATGGGTATGTGTCGATCGAAGTTCGCGACAACGGCTGCGGGATGGATGAAGAGACCAAGCAGCGTATCTTCGAGCCGTTCTTCACGACGCGGGAGGTCGGTGAAGGTTCCGGTCTCGGCCTTTCAACCGTCTTTGGGATTGTTAAGCGTCATGCGGGTTGGGTCGATGTGGAGAGCGCGCCCGGCGAGGGCGCGACATTTACGGTTTTTCTCCCCGTGACGACTCAGGAGGCTCCTGCGCGCGAATTCGAGCGCGATGCCCCGTCTCCTTCCGCGCGCCGAGACCTTCCTCTCGGCAAGGGCGAAACGATATTGATCGTGGATGACGATGAGGCCGTGTTGTCTCTTGGACAGATGCTTCTGGAGAGGAGCGGCTATAAGGTGATCGTTGGCCGGGACGGCCGGGAAGGACTGGATATCTATCGCGACCGTCAGGGCGAAATCGACCTCTTCATCTTGGACCAGTCGATGCCGCACCTCACTGGGAGCGAACTGCTGGACAGGATTCTGGAGGACGATCCAAGCGCGCGCGCGATTCTGTGTAGCGGTTACGATGTCAGCGCGGGGATGGATCGAGCGGAGCTTGGGCGGTTTGCGGCTTTTCTGTCAAAACCCTACGAGGCGGACAACTTTATCCAGACGATCCGTACGACCCTGGCGACCTGAAGCCAGACCCATCTCAGAGATCTATCGGTTCTCCCAAAAGTTCTTTTCGATTGGAAAACGCCGAGCGCCCGGCCACTGTTAGTCAGCCACTGGAGGCACTGCGTGCGCGCTATGGGAAGAATCTTTCGAGAGCCGCTCTACGCTACCTCGGGCACCGTTCGCACGGCGATGCCGTGTTTCTTTAGGTCGTCCTTGATCTGAGGAATGGTATAGTCGCCGTAGTGAATCATGGACGCAATAATCGCCGCGTCGGCTTTCCCATCGGTGAAGACTTCCCTCAGGTGTTCGGGCTTGCCCGCGCCTCCCGAGGCAATCACCGGTACAGGAACCGCTTCCGCCACGGCGCGGGTCAGTTCGATCTGATACCCGTTTGTTTTTCCATCTTGGTCGATGCTGTTGACAACGATTTCGCCCGCGCCCAGGTCGACCCCGCGACGGCACCAGTCGATGGCATCTAGGCCTATGTGCGTCCGCCCCCCGTCGATCACGATTTCGAATCCACTCGGAATCGCCTCTGTCTTCCCGACATTCTTGACATCCATCGAGAGGACGACGCATTGATTACCAAACGCCTTGGCACCCTCGGTGAGTACCTCCGGCCGCCGAACGGCGGCGCTGTTGACGCTGACCTTTTCGGCTCCCGCCAAGAGGGTCTTGCGCATATCCTCAAATGTTCGGATCCCCCCTCCCACCGAGTACGGGATGAAGATGACCTCGCCGACCCGGCTGACCACATCGATCATGATATTGCGCTTGTCGGAGGAGGCGGTGATATCGTAGAAAACGAGTTCGTCAGCCCCCTCGATGTAGTACTTTTTCCCCATTTGAACCGGGTCGCCGATATCGACATTGCCCTTGAACTCGATACCTTTGGTGACTTTCCCGGCGCGAACGTCTAAACACGGAATGATTCTTTTTGTCAGCATTGTTTTACGAAACGAACGTGTCTCTCTATAGAAATCGTCTTCGGTCGAGAAGAACTCGGTGGATGTCGCATTGTGCCACGGCTTCACTCGGAAGAGGGCGACCGGACGCAACATGCCAGTCCAACCTGAGCCTATCAATCTGTTACCCTTCGCGGTAGCGCCCGTAGTGTACGCTTAGGGTCCCGCCGGAGATTTGTGGCTTGAGCCCACCCGGGAAAGCGAGCGGAGTTGGCTTACGAGGCCAAAATCGGCTATACTTCGTGATTCGGAAGGTTTGAAATGGGTGAATTCCGCGTTTTTTTCAAAGAATTTCGGCAGACGTTTCGTACGACGGGGTCGATTATTCCCAGTTCTCCCGCGGTGGCCCGGGCGATGGCTCGCGAAGTCCGCCGTCTGCCATCTCCTCGGCGCGTGCTGGAGGTCGGTTCGGGCACGGGCGCGTGTACCCGGGAGCTGCTGGAGCTGCTTGGGCCTGAAGATACCCTCGATCTGGTCGAGTTAAACGAGAATTTTGCCGGTCACCTGCGTCACCGGTTGCAGACCGATCCGAAATGGAAGCGGGCCAGTGTGCCTTGGGAACTGCACGTCGGGGATGTCTTGGAGATCGACCTCGAACCCGGATTCGATGTCGTTGTGTCAAGTTTGCCCTTTAATAACTTCGAACCGCAACTGGTGCAACGCCTCATCGATCGTTCGATCAGTCTTTTGCGTCCGGGTGGTGTCTACAGTTTCTTTGAGTATTTCGCGATACGCCGCCTGAAGATGTGCGTTGTGAATCAACGTGAACGCCGCCGGCTACGGACGATCGGGCGTGTGATTCGGCACTATCACCGCGAAAGTACCGCCAGTACGCGGAAACTGGTTATCGCGAACCTTCCACCGGTACTTACCCACCATATTCGTGTGCCGAATGCGGAGGGTGCGCAGGCGTCGTCAGTCGTCCGCTCTCTCCAATAGCCGGTTCCATACCTTACGAAGCAGCGCCGTGTCCTTAATCGAGCGAACGGATACCTGTCCGATCGCTTCGGGAAGAACGATGCGGATCTCCCCATCCTGGACTTTCTTGTCCAAGTACATGCTGTCGATCAGCGTGTCGGCGTCGAGTTTTGGGATGTCCATGGGATACCCGGCCTTGCGGATGAGTGCCCAGAGCCTGTCCAGTATGGCTTTGTCGAGTAGGCCCATCTCTACCGCGATGTCCCCCTCGGCGAGCATCCCCCAGGCCACCCCCTCGCCGTGTAGACATTTCTCGTAGCCCGTCAGGGACTCGATGGCATGGCCGACGGTATGACCTAAATTCAAGATCGCGCGCAGTCCCCCCTCGCGCTCGTCTTGCTCTACGACCTTTGCCTTAAACCGGCAGTTCCGAGGAACCATCTCCGCGTAAGTGGCCGGGGTGACATCCAGTAGTTCTTGAAGACGCTCTTCGACGAATGCGAACAAGGCCGGTTCGCCGATAATCCCATGTTTGATCACCTCGGCGAGCCCCGACAGCAGCTCGCGCTTGGGGAGCGTGCTAAGAGTTGTGGTGTCGATATAGACGAGT
>CAYTDF010000182.1:0-8526 GCA_964436365.1 uncultured bacterium
CCAGCAATTGTATCATAAACCGCGCAGATACTATGATCGTAACGGCCATTTACAGCAACTCGCATACTGTATGCGATTCTATTCCCATCGGGTGACAGGGACCCCGAAATTGCACCATAGGTTACATCCGCTGAAGCGCTGGGGCTCGCTATTTCAGTCACGATTGAACCGTCGCTGTAGTCCCACAGAGTAAGGACATAAGCCTGGCCCTTTCGATGAGCTGCTAGCACTCTGGTTCCTGTCTGGGATGCGGACAAGGCAGTGTAGGCAGACTGCGAAGAATTCGGATCGATCGTAGTGACCGGCGTGCCTGTCCTCCACTCGACCAGGGTAAGCGCCCCCCACCCCGCCACAATGACGTGAGTTCCATCCGGTGTGAAAACACCGTGTGCCGCACCGGGGATTTGAATCTCCTGTACTTTATCTCCAGTCTCTACATTGAATATCTCCGGCCCCACATTCGTTCGACCAGAGTTCCAGCCGTGTCCCCAGAAGTGACCACTTAGGACGTGACTTCCATCGGGAGTGAGATCGAGACTGATGCTGTCCTCTCCCCCAAGGCCGAATGTGAAGGAACGGATCGGCTCGCCTGTTGCTAAGTCGAATGCGTTGAAATGCCGCGCGTCTGAATAGGGATCGAAGCGAGTGTCAAGGAGGATTGTTGTACCATCCGGGCTGACATAGCACTCCTGAAATACTCGGGTGCAATTCGTCGATTGCTCTCCAATATCTTTGATGCAGAATGTATGTGATGGTGTATACACGACGTCTTGCGCCCCGCACGGCAACACCAGGCACAACAGCGAAAAGAGAACGAGTAATCGTTTCATGCTACACATTTCCCGATAGCGGGATTTCTTCGCTTGTCCGTGGAAAACCACGGCACCCGAAACGGTAGCCACACAAAACAATACGGAAATGACGTTTGACGAGTTCTTCACGGTCATACCTCTTCTCCTGCTATCAGATTTCAATGCCACGCTCCTGTAATGCTTAAGGGGGATTCTTCACAGAGACGTGCAGTTTTTCTTTGTCTGGATTACAGAGTTTCACTGGTTAGGTCGTTCATTGCTATAGTGGAGACGATTTACCAGAATCCCCCCAATGTCAAGCCCCCCTCTCTTCTCTACTTGCGAATGCCCATGCCAACGTATTTGCCCTTCATCGGACATTGTCGCCTTCGGAACCGGGTCCTTGGCCTCACCGAGTGACGAATTCGAGCCATCCAGACGCAGCCATCCAGTGCTCACTCACGATTCACGGCTGGTTGTATCGGAAGCCTTGGTATATATTACCCCTGGTAAATACGTATGGCGCTGGTAACGGAAAGTTATCTGGGCGGACCCTGGCGTGACCCAACCCGCTCTCTACAACACATCCGAGGGATCGACATCCACAACAACCCGCAGGTTCCGGCCGGGCTTGTCGAGGATCTCGCTGACCTTTGGATCCGCGAGCAGTTTGGCCAGCCGCCGATGATCTTTGGCGCGCAGGGCGATATGCCACCGGTACTGGTTACGAATACGGTATAGCGGGGCTTCGAGGGGCGGCAGCACTTTCAGCGAACGGGCCCGTTCGTTCAGCACGTGGTACAAGCGCCACGCCAACTCCTGGACTCGTTGCTCGTTTTCGCCTTCCGGACGCAGCAACACCAGACGGGTAAACGGCGGGAACGAGAAGTTCTTCCGCAGCTGAATCTCCTGTTGGAAGAGTGATGCGTAATCTTGCCGCAGAGCCAGTTGGATCGCGTAGTGATCGGGACACCAGGTTTGTACGAATACCTCGCCCGGCTCGACGCCCCGGCCCGCACGTCCCGAAACCTGAACCAGCTGCGCGAAACCCCTCTCCGCCGCCCGGAAATCCGACACATTCAGCGCGCCGTCCGAGTTGACGATGCCCACCAACGTGACGTTGGGGATATCCAGTCCTTTGGTCACCATCTGCGTGCCGACCAAAACATCCGCCCCGGCCTGGAACTCGCTCAGAATACGTTCGTGTCCGCCCTTCCGCGAGGTGGTGTCGCGATCCATCCTCAGCACGTGCGCGCCGGGCACTGCCTCTTCTACGATCTCCACCAGTTTCTCGGTCCCCCAACCGTGCTGCCGAATCAAACGCGTCTGGCAGTGCGGGCAGTTGGAGGGCAGGGGAGTCTGGTATTCACAGTGGTGGCAGATCAGCCGTTCTCGTTTCCGATGATAGACCAGCGCTACCGAACAGCTCGGACAGCGCAACACCTGACCGCAATCCGAGCAAACCGTCGACGTGGCGAACCCGCGCCGGTTCAGGAACAGAATACTCTGCTGCTTGCATTCAAAACGTTTCTTCAGTGCCTCGCGCAGCTCCGCTGAGAGAATCTGTTCCTCTTTCGCCCGGGCCCGCATATCGACCAGACGCACCGTCGGGAGCGGATGCGGCGTCGGCCGCTTCCGCAGGTGGACTCGTCGGTATTTACCCATTTCGGCGTTGTACGATGACTCCAAACTGGGTGTGGCCGAGCCCAGCACCACCGATGCGCCGCACTGACTGGCGCGAACCACCGCCAAGTCCCGCGCGTTATAACGAGGCGACGTTTCGCTCTGTTTGTAGGAGCCGTCGTGCTCTTCGTCGACCACGATCAGACCCAAATCTTCGATGGGCGCGAAGATGGCCGAGCGCGCGCCAACCACCACACTCCGTTCGCCGCGCCGCGTCGCCCACCATTCGTCGAACCGTTCTCCTTGGGACAGCCCACTGTGCAAGACCGCCACCACATCGCCGAACCGCGAGGTAAATCGCCGTGCCGTCTGCGGCGTGAGGGATATCTCCGGGAGAAGCACCAGCGCTCGTTTTCCACTTTCCAGGACTTTGCGGATCGCCTGTAGATAGACCTCGGTCTTGCCGCTGCCGGTCACACCTTCCACCAGAACCGGGACGCCCTGCGTATCGAGTGTACGTAGAATCTCGTCCAGGGCGTGATCCTGCTCGGTCGTCAGTTTGAGATCGTGGGAGGGTTCGACACTGCCGCTGAATCCTCGTCGTTCCGTCTGTTGCCGTTCGAGCCGCAGAATATCCCGCTGGATCAGGCCCCTGACCACGCTATCCGAAACTCCCACCGTCCGCGCCAACGCGCGAACACTGAGCCCACTCACAGGACGCTCGAAATACGTGAGGACTCTTCTCTGCGTTTCGGTGCGGGCTTGTTCCTTGGCCGCGCCGGACTCGAGGTCCTGGGCCAGACGGACGACATTCACTTCTCGCGGTTTCGAACTCGCCGAGAACGGATAGGCCGCCGCCGCTGTCTCACCCACTCCGCAACGGTAATACTCCGCGGTCCATTGAATCAGCGCCAGCAGTTCCGGCGTAAACGTGGGCAGGTTCTCATCGAGGTTCTTCTCGATCGCCTTCACGCTTTTGGGATCGACCGCGAGTTTCCGCGTCTTCCCAATGACGAACCCGGTATTCTTACGTCGACCGAACGGGGCGCGCACACGGCAGCCCGGTCTGATTTGCGTACCGTCCTCTTCTGGGAGGCGGTACGTGAATGTCTGGCGAAGCGGCACGTTGAAGGCCACTTCGACATAGACTGGCTTTTTCTGTGAGAAACCGTTCACCGCCGCCTCTACGATCCTTTATGCGGCCCCAGGCCGAGTTTGGCCATGACCTGCTGCAGGTCGTTCCAAACCTCCTTCTTGGCTGCGGGGGTACGCAGCAGGTACGAAGGATGGAACGTCGGCATGAGCGGGACCGAGCGGTATTCGGTCCACTGGCCCCGGATTCACGTGATACGCGCCTCGGGATTACGGGTCAGGGTTTGCACGGCGAAACGGCCCAAGCAGACGATGGCTTCCGGCTGTATGAGGTCCAGCTGTTCGTTCAGAAACGGCTCGCATGCCGCGATCTCTTCGGGGAGCGGATCCCGGTTTTGCGGCGGACGGCATTTGATGACGTTGCAGATGTAGATATCTTCCCGTTTCAGCGTCATCGCGCCGATCATCTTGGTTAGCAGTTGGCCCGCTTTCCCGACGAAGGGAATACCTTGCCGATCCTCATCCGCGCCCGGCGCTTCCCCCACAAAAACCAGCCGTGCATTCGGATTACCGACACCGAACACGACTTTTGTACGCCCCTGATCGCAGAGCGCGCAGTTCCGGCAGTCCACCCGGGCTTTCTCCATCTCGGCGAGCGCACTTGTATTGTCACCGGCCGAGGCTTTTTGTTCGGCCGCTCTCTTCTTCGCTTCGCTCAACGCGCGTTCCACTTCACTGGGCCGGAGATACAGACGTTCCACACCCAACGCGCTGAGCTGTTGCAGATACTGCCGCAAGCCGACGATGCTCTCTTCCGCACTCATTCCCGTTCCGAGTCTCTTCTACGTATTTAACTAGTTATTATTCTTCAACACCCGCGAGCCGGTGGAACAGGCTCTTGTTGTTCGGATAGATTTCCTTATAGAGTTCCAGCTGTTCCGCGTAGCGTTTTGCGTTGGCTTCGTTCGGTTCGTAGGTCCGGTCGATTTTGACCAGATGGTCCACCGCTTCTTGGGCCGAGGCATAGACATCGGTGGCCACGCCGCTCAGGATCGAGCATCCCAGGCATCCCGCTTCCGAAACCGCGGGCACCATCACTGGCCGGTTCATGATATCCGTCTTGATCTGCAGCCAGTAGTCGCTCTTGGCTCCTCCACCGGTCGCGCGCAGGACGTCCACAGCCACACCGGCTTCTTCGAGAAGATCGAGGCACAGGCGCAGTTCGTAGGTGACACCTTCCAGTGCCGCGCGAACGATATCTTCTTTGGTGGTCTCCAGCGTAAGGCCCATGATCGCTCCCCGCGAATGGTTATCGAAATGGGGCGTCCCGGTGGTCGTGAAGTGGGGAAGCACCAACAGGGACGTGGGTTCCTTCGGCGCTTTTTCTGTCAGGATATCGTACACATCTCGCCCGGTGGCTTCCGCTTCCCGCGCCTCTTCCGCGCCGAACTGGTCACGCACCCAACGGAACAGCACCCCGCCGGTGTAGTTATAGACCAGCGAGATATACAGCCCTGGGAACGCGTGGTGATAGCAGCACAGGTTGCTCTTGAGCATCGTGTCGTTCAGGACCAGTTCCGAGAACGACGGAGCAACGCATTCCACCGTACCCAAACCGTACGCGCCGACCCGCGGTTCGATGACGCCGCATCCTAGAATCTGGCACGGCTGGTCGTGACCGCCGGTGACGGCGACAACGCCTCTCGGGAGTCCCAGGTGTTTGGCCGCCGCGTCGCTGATCGTCCCCACGACGGTCCCTGAGGGCACCGCTTTCGCAAAATGGCCGGGCGTCAGACCGACATGCCCCAGCATCTCTTCCGACCAGGCCTGCTTTTGGACGTCGAACAGCATGGTTCGTCCGGCCAGGCTGTAGTCGGTCACCGGTTCCAGTCCACACTGGTGATAGACCAGTTCTTCGTACCCGAGGAAGTAGCGTGCCTTCTTAAAAACCTCCGGTTTGTTATCCCGGATCCACATCACTTTGAGCGCGGTGAACAGTGACGCCAGCGGTTGGCCTGTAGTCTGAAAGATCTTCTGCCCGCCGACATTCTCTTCCCACCACGAAACCAGCCCGGCGGTCCGGCCGTCGAAGGAGATCGCGGCGTTGTCCAGCATATTCCCGTCGGCATCCACCGGCGTGACCGCTTCACCTTGGCACGAGACGCTGAAGGCGGTGATGGGGTCGCTGGAGGTCTTGCCAGCCACTTCGCGGATGACCGTGGTGATATCTTTCCAAACCTGGCGGCTATCGAGTTCGAACCAACCGGGATTCGGAGTGATCAGCGGGTATTCCCGGTACGAGGTGGCGAGAATCTTCCCGTCATGATCGAATGCAACGGCTTTGCAGCCCGTTGTGCCGACGTCAAGACCCATGAGGCTCATTGGCGTTCTTCCTTTCCTTACGTCAAAGTGGTCGTGGGTATTCGAATGGCTTCGCGCTCGGATGGCAAGGGCAAAGTGAACGGTGCAACGGCCTCGGGTCAATCGCGGACCCGGCGGCTATGCGGAGGCTTGCCCCAGAACATCCGGCAGCACCTGGATGAACCGCCGAACTTCATCCGGT
Source organism: uncultured bacterium (assembly GCA_964436365.1). Classification (GTDB taxonomy): domain Bacteria; phylum Hinthialibacterota; class Hinthialibacteria; order Hinthialibacterales; genus CAYTDF01. Next base: position 6,070 of record CAYTDF010000182.1, read on the forward strand.
GTATTGCCTCTGCCCAGGGATACGCGCAACGCCGAGAGCGCTTCCGCCTCGCTGCGGCCGATCGCCTGCAGCACGGTTGAGGGGCGCGGATGGCCTTGCGTACATGCCGATCCGCTGGTGACACAGAACCCGTATGCCGAGAGCATGCGCACCACGGCTTGCGACCCCAGCCACGGGATGGAGATATTGAGTGTGCCGGGCAGGCATCCCGCCCGGGGGCTGTTGCGTAGGATCCCCTCGACCGAATCGGCCAACCCCTCCCACATCATCTCCCGCAGGCGTTCGATTCGGGCCTCCCGCTCGCCCATGTCCATCGTGGCGATCCGCACCGCTTCGCCCAACCCCACGATCCCCGGGACATTCTCCGTCCCTCCGCGCCGATTCTGTTCTTGCACTCCGCCCCATTGCTGGGAGAGGAACGGGATTCCGGAACGGACGTAAAGCGCCCCGACACCTTTCGGGCCGTAAATCTTGTGACCGGAAAGCGACAGCAAATCCACATTCCCCGCGTCCACCGCAATCGGCAGGCGGCCCACCGCCTGCACCGCGTCGGTATGAAACGGCACCTGATGCCGCCGGCAGACCGCGCCGATCTCCGCGACCGGCTGGATCGTACCGATCTCGTTATTGGCCGCCATCACGCTGACCAGCGCCGTATCGGGGCGTAGGGCAGCCTCGACCGCTTCCGGCCGCACCCGTCCGTCGCTATCGGTGGCGACGGTTGTGCTCTCGAATCCCCGGCGCTCCAGCTCCGCGCAGACCGTCAAGACCGCTGGATGTTCGATCGCGCTGGTGACGATATGGCGTTTCCCGCTCGCTTCCAGCACTCCCCGGATGGCCAGGTTATTCGACTCCGTCCCCCCGCTGGTGAACACGATTTCGGCTGGCTGTGCGCCGATAGTCTCTGCCACCAGTTCCCGGGCTCGATCCACGGCGCGCCCGGCTTCCACGCCCAGTTCGTACAGGCACGAGGCGTTTCCGAACCGTTCCCGGAAGAACGGCATCATCGTCTCTAGCACGCGCTCGTCGAGCGGTGTCGTGGCGTTATGGTCGAAGTAAATCGTCTGCATGTTTCGCGGTAGGCTCTCAAGGGGGCGTTCACTGCCGAACTCCAGAGCGTCCTTTGACTCTTTCGCTTATTCGGGCGCACGAAGTGCCCCCGTGGCTGGGCGTTCATGTTTTTCAATCGGTCATCACTCTTGGAGGACACAATAAAGTAACCTGCCGGGCTTTTCTCTCCAAGTGCATCCGCTTCACTCTCGGAGAATCCTGCCGAAACCGTTAGAGGGGGGTCTCTTGGATACAATACAATTATGGGTTCCTGGAACGCTATGACGGAAGACGAAGCCAAGAAAGAGTCGGAGCGGGCTTGTTTGCTCCTGGCCGTTCTGCCGCCGGAGGTCATGGAGCGGGTGGCCGGGCATTTGGGTCCGGCCGACCGTTCTGAGTTGGAGCGTGTCTCCGGTCGTCTGGTGTTGCAACCCGTTTGGCGGCGCAGGAGACGGCTTCTCGAAGCGCTTTGCAGTTCCGCGTTGGCGCCGATCTTGGCTCGGGGCGAATCGCGGCGTCTGGATCGTCTCGAACCCGACCTCAGTCTAGAGGAGCGGCGGGAGACGTTGCGCGAGCGGATTTTGGACCGCCTCGACCCCCGGATATGGTTTTACGCGCGCAGGCACCCTCATCCTCAAAGAAACCGATAGCCCGCCTCCGGTCTGTGGTATCATCGTCGGCAACTGGTGTGGCCGAGGTTTCTGGATCATGAACGCGCGTGGTTTCACCCTGATTGAGCTCCTGATCGTCGTGGCGATCATCGGTATTCTTGCGGCTATTGCCGTGCCCAATTTCTTGAACGCGCAAACCCGCGCCAAGGTTGCGCGAACCGAGGGCGACATGGGCGCGCTGGCCACGGCCATGGAGATGTACAAACTCGACTGCAGCGTCTATCCGCCGTTTATGGACAAGAAGAACGACTTAGGGCGCCTCGGGCTGACCAAGCTCACATCGCCGGTCAGTTACATCGGCAACGCGCTCATGCTCGATCCGTTCATGTCGCCCGACTCGGAGATTCACCCCAACTATCCACCTCCGTATTACTACAGTTATTACGACCGGCCCACCATCGATCGCGCCGGTTATACCTGGACGAATTACGATCCCGAAGATATGCACGAATGGTACATGATGACCAACGGACCGGATCAGCTTTACTATCATGGCGGCGGCACGTATGGCAACATCCCGTACAACTGGTTGATTCCGTACCGCGCGAGCAATGGTGTTCGGAGTTGGGGCAACCTTTACGTTCAGGGTCCCGGCAAGGTCCGCGAAGTCCCCAATCACTACTACACGCCGTGACTCATCCCGCCTCTCTCAGGCTCCCAGTCTTCGCAAAGCACAAACCCGCGTGGCACCGGCAGTTGCTTTCAAGAAGACAACACGGCGCTTTCAAGAAACAAG
>CAYTDF010000183.1:0-6389 GCA_964436365.1 uncultured bacterium
CCGGTGGCTCTTCTATGTCAATGATCCACTCTTAAGCGCCAAGAACCCCATTTGACAGCCTGGCCTTTGATCTGGTCGTGTGCGTCTATATGCTACAGCACACGCAGGATCCCAGGTTGGGCTTCTATGAATCCGCCCGTGTGCTCAAGCCAGGTGGCACGGCCTTCTACGCCATAGGCCGAGAAAATGGTCTGGGAGTCCTGCATCACAACACTCGCTGGCTAACCAGCCGGATTCCTGAACGGATGCGCACCGCCTCTGTGCTGCCCGCACTCCCAATCTACTGGGGTCTCACACACCTGCTCAAGGCGAACAAGGCCTCCTACGGGGAACTCGTTGCGGACATGGTGGACTGGATCTACAATCCACTTCAGAACTTCCCCCGTGAAGATGACATCCTCAGCTGGTTCACGGACAGCCACATGGCATTCGAGCATCTGGGCTACACGGGCCTGTTCAACAGCATGCTCTTGTGCCGGGGAGTGAAGTCGGCAGAGCAGCCGCAGTGAGCTTGCGGGCAAGCCCGCAGAAGCAGTTCACCTCGATTGCCCCTACGGGCCACAACACCGATGCCCAGAATTCACTTCATCCTCAGGACCTGTGTGAGCCTCGGTCTGCTGGGGATCGCCGCAGTCTGGATCGACTGGAAAGACGTCCTACACCGGGCAATCCAGCTGGAGGTCGTCTTCCTGGCTCTCCCCTTGCTGTTGGGAGTCTGCGCGATCCTGATAGGGGCCCTCAAATGGCACCTTCTCCTGAAGGTAATCGGCTTGCGCGTGGAATACATCCGGGTGGTGGGACTCGTCTGGATGGGGAGTTTCTTCAATAACTTCCTGCCTGGACGCACCGGTGGGGACCTCGTCCGCGCCTACAGCTTGAGCAGAGGAGACTGCAGCAGCTCAGAAGCCGTTGTCTCTATCGTACTCGACCGAGCGCTCAATCTGGCGGCGCTGATTCCCCTGATGCTCCTGGCACTGAGTTTGAACCGCCAGAGCTTCCCGATCGCATTGAGCCCTGCAACGCCACAGTGGGTCGCGATTGCCCTTGTTGTGAGCCTTGGGACAGCCTTCTCTGTCTGGAGGCTCCGGAGGACTCTGAAGCGCAGTCGTTTCTGGCGATTCCTGGCCCCGATCGCTTCGTCCGTCAGCGCCTTGGTTCAACGGCCCCGTGTGATGGTTGCTTCTGTCGGGCTGGCGGTTCTCTACCAATCTGCCATGGTAACCAGCCACTACGGCGTTGGCCGAGCATTGGGACTATCCCTCGACCTGACCACCTACTTCTGTCTGGTCCCGCTGACCGTCATCGTGAGTCTGCTGCCGATCACACTCAACGGGCTTGGGCTGAGAGAAGGCGCCTTCGCTCTCCTCTTCGTGCAGGTCGGGGTTTCCCCTGACACTGCCGTCGCGCTCTCCCTCCTGGCCGTTGGCATCACGGCTGCGGTCAGTCTCGTAGGTGGGATCTGGTATGTGACCTCGGGCCTGAGGTCAATCCCGGATGGTGGCAGATCCGTATCTTCGGAAACTTCCTCGGTTGAGTCGGCAGGAACGACCTGAATGTCGCTTGAATCGCAGCCATCGGACAAACCCTTCAGAAGCAGCGCGCACTTGCGGCCCTTGGCCCTGGTCTGCGTCTTGGGGGCCGCGTTCGCTCTGAGGGTTGTCTTTGCCCAGTTCTACCCTCCCGAGCGGACCTGGGCGGATGCAACCGCATACCACGGCGTGGCGATCAACCTCATCGCGGGCGACGGGTACTCGCTCGATGGTAGGGAACCCACCCGGATCCGCCCCCCGTCGTATCCTGTTTACCTGGCCTGCATCTACGCCCTGGCGGGGCCACACCCAGGTAGGGCGGCGCTAGTTCAGGCCGCACTTGGATGCCTCACCTGTCTCCTTGCATACCGGATAGGTCGTCGAGTCTTCTCGGAACGAGCAGGACTGCTTGCTGCCGCCATCACGGCCGCGTACCCGGCCCTTGTTTACTATGACACACGGATCCTTCGAGCCGGTTTCTCCGCTTTCTTGTTCACCCTTGCGGTTTGGCTGGCCTTGGTCATAGAGAGGCGCTACAGCCCGCCTCGTGGGTTCTTGCTCGGCATCATGATCGGCGTCCTCAGTCTCTGTCGGCCGGAGCTCATCATCCCGGCATCCGCGGCCAGCATTCTCTTCCTGTGGCCGTTCAAGCCTTTCAAACAAGCCATCTCTCGTGGTCTCCTCATAGTGCTGTCCGTTCTGTTGCTGTGGATCCCGTGGACGGCCAGGAATTACGCAACCTTCGGCACGCTCTCACCAGTGACCGCCGGACTTGGTAGCGTTCTGTGGTTCGGGAGCCGGTGGGCGGAAATAGGAGGAGACGACCACAGCCCAGAGGACAGGGCTCAATTGCAAGCCCAGACGCGAGAGATGCGTCCAATCGTTGAATCTGAAATCGACGGTAGGTTCTTGGAAGATGCGGTCAAGGACATCTTGACGAAACCTGCCTGGTTCGCACGAATGGTCGGCCGCAAAATGGTGATGTTCTGGCGAGATGCCAATGGGGTCAAGAAGACGCTGCCGCGTATCCATCCGGCCCTGTCGCCCCTCCTGAATCTCTACTACTACGGGCTGCTGCTGCTTGCCATTTGTGCGACCGCACTGAATTGGCGTCGTGATTCGCGGACCAGGCTACTTTTCGGCGTCGTCTTCATCTATATGATGACCTACGCCCTGCTTCACGTCCGCAACCGGTATCGTGTGCCCGTGCTGCCCGTGGTGTTCGTGCTGTCTGCAGGAGGCTTCTGGATGCTGATCGATCTGGCACGACAAGCGCTGACGGAACGAGCCGTGGACAGTCCCAATCAAGTGTAACATCTGTCGCCCGGTCACAACGGATAGTTCGACTCATGCGAGGCAGCCAGTCAAACGAATGAGTTCACACGCAGACACGGTCAGGCAGCGATTCGACACCGAAGCCGAGGGTTGGCACACCCACTACGAGGACGCACCACGCTCCATCTACACGGCCAACCTCCTCAATAGGAGAGACGCGGCCCTGTCTCTTGCGAATGGACTTCGGGGCCGGATCCTGGAAGTGGGATGTGGCGCAGGTGACGTGATCCTGTCGGTCGACGACCGCCCGCGGATGCAGGTCCTTGGTCTCGACTTCTCGATGGAGATGCTCCGCCGCGCCAAGAAGCGTACGAATGAAGTCCGCCGACAACTTGCGTGGGTCAACGGCGACGCGGACGTGCTGCCGTTCAGGGAGGCATCCTTCGACGCCATTCTGTGCCTGGGTGTCCTGGACTACATACCGATCCATCTGCCCCTGCTAAGGGAGTGTCACCGGGTCCTACACCCCGGAGGCCAGATTGTCCTTTCCGTGCCCAATGTCCGGTCCCCTTTCATTCGGGTCGATGACCTGGTGTTCGCCGTCAAGAATGCCCTCACCCGTTCTCTTCCTGCCGGCCTTCGAGGCTGGCTCAAAAGGACGATCCTGGACCGGGCTGACGCCTCCCATTATGCCTATAGGAAGCACAGGTACGATCCGGACACTTTTGCACGCGACCTGGCCCAGGTGGGATTCAAAGTCAGCACCCAGGTTTACCGCACATACGGCTTTGCCACACTGGACCGGTGTGAAGCCAACAGGAGGCTCGGGCAGTATCTGGCTGAGCGATCCACCCACAGCCGGCTGGTAGAGAGGACAGGATGGACACATATACTGAAAGCGACCCGATTGCCACACCATGCGTCCTGACGGAGGAAACGATGTCCAACTCGGAGCTGGGCCTGGTGAGCGTAATCATCCCTGCCTACCACGAAGAAGAAAGCATCTCCGACACCATCAAACAGGTCCGAAACGCGATGGCCGAGGCTGGCCACGACCACGAACTCCTTGTCGTCGACGACGGGTCGGAGGATCAGACCGCCGACCGGGCCCGACACCTGGGCGCACACGTGATTTCCCACGACAGCAACCGCGGGTATGGTGCCAGCCTGAAGACGGGGATACGCGCCGCTCAGGGCGACTGGATCGTCATCACGGACGCCGACGGGACCTACCCTAACGATCAGATACCTGAGTTGCTCAGACACGCCGGCGAGAATGAGATGGTCGTGGGGGCGCGTACCGGGGCGGAAGCCCGAATTCCGTTGATTCGGCGACCAGTCAAGTGGCTCCTCGCCAAGCTTGCCAACTACCTGGCCGAAACCAGGATACCCGACTACAACTCAGGACTGCGGGTTTTCCGGAAAGACCTGGCGCTCCGTTTCTTCCGGATTCTCCCATCGGGCTTCTCCTTCACGACGACCATCACGCTGGCTTCCCTATCGCAGGGCTACCGCGTGAAGTACATCCCGATCGCATATCACAAGAGAACGGGGAGGTCAAAGATCAGGCCGATCCGCGACACCTTTAACTTCTTCATGCTCATCGTCCGGACGGTCCTCTACTTCAACCCACTTCGAGTCTTCATGCCAGCCGGGTTCGTCCTCTTCATTCTGGGTCTGGCCAAGCTGGCACACGAAGTCGCTACCGGTGGCGGACTGGCGGAGACCTCCGTGCTGCTCATCCTGACAGCTTTCCAGACTGTTGCTCTCGGTCTGCTGGCGGACATGATCGACAAGAGGCTGTGAACAGGCCTGCCGACATTGTCTACGTACTACCCCGTCCGGAAATCGGGGGCGCAGAACGTCAGTTGCTGATGTTGCTCGAGCGCCTGGATCGCCGGGTGCTGCGCCCGCACCTGATCTGTCTGGAAGGCGAAGGGCGCCTGCTTCCAGAGTTCACCCGGTTATGCGATTCGGTCGACATCATAGGTAGACGAACCACCATCGACCTGGCAGCCCTTGCCCAGATCGTCCGCATACTGCAAGAACTTCGGCCTGCGATCGTACATACCTGGCTGCATATCGCCAACGTCTACGGTGGGTGGGGTGCCAGGCTGGCGGGCGTGCCCGTTGTCATCGCATCCCATCGTGGGCTTGCGAAAGATCCAAGCCACGGCTATCTGGCAGAATGCGTGAAACGCGCACTGAACTTCGCCGTTGCCCAGTTCTCGGATCGACTGATCGCCAACGCCGAGGCCGTTGCCCGCAGGATGTGGGATCAGGGCTTTGCCCCACACCGAACGGTCGTCGTTTACAACGGCCTCATCGACTGGCAGCCATCGGCGGAAGACCGTGAGAACGCCCGCACTTCCCTCAGACTGGTGGGTGACGAGGTCCTTGTGGGAACGATCGCCAGAATTGACCCTAAGAAGGACCTTGAGACGATGCTCAGAGCCGTAGCCCTGGTGGCACGCAATATTCCCACGGTTCGGCTGCTGGTCTTGGGAGGCGGATATCCGGGCTACTTGAAGCGTCTGAAGAAACTGGCTGGGAGTCTGGCCATCGATGACCGGGTCCAATTCCTCGACTTCAGAGATGACGCCCACGCGGTCATGTCTCTCTGCAAGATCTCCCTGCTTTCCTCGGTAACGGAAGGTCTCCCAAATGCGGTCCTGGAGTCGATGATGCTCAGGAAGCCCATCGTGTCAACCTGCGTTGGGGGCGTACCTGAGCTGATCACCGATGGCTGCGAAGGGTTCCTTGTACGGCCCGGTGACCATCAGATGTTCGCAGATCGAATCTCTCAGCTGATCCAGGACTCCCGACTCGCCGGCAAGATGGGAGAGGCGGGGCGCAGAAAGGTTACCAGCGAGTTCGCTCCCGAAACGATGGCTGGTCGGACCCAGGCAGTATATGCCGAGTTCCTGTGAGAATACTGACCGTCACCAGCATCTACCCAACGGACGAAGACCCGGGACTGGGGGCGTTCGTGGCTTCCCAGGTCGAGTCGCTGCAACGACGCGGGCTGCAAGTGGACGTCCTGTTTATGGACGTTCGAAACGACAAGTCTGCCCTCCTGAAGGGGATCGGACGGATCCGGAACAAAGTCCGTCACTACGATCTGATTCACGCACATTTCGGATACAACGGCATACCTGCCGTTCTTCAAGACCACAGGCCCGTCGTCCTGTCACTTTGTGGCACAGACCTTGTGGACCCCAGGATCAGACCCCTGTCCAGGTGGGCGGCTCGCCGTGCAGATGCCCGCATTGTCAAGTCGCGGGAGATGCTGAACCGGCTGCAGCTTCCGGCGTCCGTGGTTCCCAATGGCGTAGATACCCACAGATTCAGGCCAGACGATCGAACCCGGGCGCGGGAGCGGTTGGGCCTGCAACCGGATACACGATATGCGTTGTTCGCCGCTGATCCGGGACGGCCGGAGAAGCGATACGCCCTGGCAAACGAAACGGTGAGGCATCTCAGAGGACAGGGCGTACCCACAGAACTCCTCATCCTCAACAAACGGCCTCACAGGGTGGTGCCCTCCTACCTGAATGCCGTGGACCTGCTACTCCTCACCTCCAC
>CAYTDF010000183.1:6399-8505 GCA_964436365.1 uncultured bacterium
AGGGGTCGCCCAACGTCATCAAGGAGGCCATGGCCTGCAATCTCCCCATCGTCAGCACCGATGTGGGAGACGTCAGGCAGCTTCTAGGTGACTCCACCAACTGCGTGATCTCAGACCCAACGGTGGAATCCCTCGCGAAGGGTATATCAAAGATTCTTGCCGAAGGCTGCCGGTCGAACGGTCGGGATTACGTCACAGAGCTGTCGGTCGAAAAGACGGCCGACAGACTGGTGCAGATCTACAGAAAGGTCGTCCGCGTGGAGCAGCAGCCATGAGGATCGGCATGGTTGTCCATTCCTACTACCCTGCCGATGTCCGCGTGCGACGGGAGTGCGAGGCCCTGGACAACCGTGGGGATATGGTGGACCTGGTCTGCCTGGGCAGGCCGTCTGAGCCCCGACGCGAGAAGCTCGGAAACGTCTGGGTACGGCGTGTGTCAACTGAGCACCGCCGTGGCCAAAGTCCCCTGGGCTACGTGGTTGAGTACTTGGACTTCTTCCTGCACGCCTTCTACCTGATCTCGGCCCTGCACATCCGACACCGCTATAGAGTGGTCCAGGTTCACAACATGCCGGACTTCCTCGTATTCGTAACTCTCGTGCCCAAGTTGCTGGGCGCCAGAGTGCTGCTCGACATGCACGACATAACGCCTGAACTCTACCAATCGCTGTACGGAATCAAAGAGTCGAGCTTCACCTTCTCGGCATTGGTGTTCGCGGAACAGGTCAGCCTGGCCTATGCCGATGCCGTACTCACAGTTAATCGGAACATCCACGACCTTTTCCTCACGCGGAATCCCATAGCCCGCAAGCTGGAGGTTGTGATGAACTCCCCGGATCCCAAGTACTTCCGAGACGAAGGAGCCGGGACGTCCCCCCCCCCCGATGGCACATTCAGACTGTTCCACCACGGCCAGGTTCTGCGCCGCTACGACTTCGAGACAGCCCTTCGAGGCTTTGCGATTGCGCGAAACCAGATCTCCTGCCTTCAACTGGACATCTACGGTGACGGGGAGGAAGCCTACTTGGGTGAATTGGGGGCCTTCGTCCAGAGCAAAGGTCTGGACAGCTGCGTCCGGTTCCACGATAGGGTCCCGGTCGAGCAGATACCCGATCTGATCCGTCGATCAGACGTCGGCCTGGTGCCATGTCACAAAGACGTGTTCGTAGACAAGGTCATGCTTCCGGTGAGGCTGCTTGAATACGTCGTGATGGGGATTCCTGCCGTAGTGTCTCGCGTGGGAACTGTGGAAGCCTACTTCGGAGACGAAGAGGTCGCCTATTACTGGCACAATGATCCGGTAGATCTGGCGCGACAGATAGTCGATCTGTACTCAGATCCCGGCCGTCGCGTGCGAATGGTGCGAAAGGCGAGAGACGCATTCAAGGACTGCGAATGGCCGCTGATGCGAGACCGATACTACCGGGTGATGGACAAACTGGCCCAGGCGTGAACACGCAGACCCGCCTGCCGGTACTGCCAATGTCTCGGTTCCGTCAGCGCTTCGGCGTGTTGACACTGTTCATGGTGTCCGTCGCCTACGTGGGCTTGTTCACCCAGGGCCAGGAACTGTTCGACAATGACTACGACTGGATCGCAGAAGCGCAACGCCCCTGGCCCCAAATCCTGCGTGAGATACTCCGTCCTATCCCTAATGACTGGGGCTTCCAGTCTCGGCCGGTCCAGGTGGCTTGCTTCAAGGCTCTGCACTCGGCTTTCGGCTATTCGCCCTTCCCCTACTACGCGTTCAAGGCTTCCCTGTTCGGCGTGGTTGTCTGCGGAATTGCCACATTCTGTCTCAAAGCAGGACTCGGCGCCGGTATCGCCGCAACCGCCTCGGGCATGTTCGCACTCTCGGCCCCGGTCTACGCCAGCACTATGTGGGTGTCCGATTTCGAACTCCTGGCGCAAGTTCTGATTCTCGCCGCCTACGGTGCGTTTCTCCGGCTGGAAGCCGGCAGTCTCCACCAGGCATCGCCAGGGATATACCGCCTGGCCCAGGCAGGCATTCTCCTGATCGCCTTGCTGGGCCACCGCACCAAGGGGAGCGCGAAGCTGATTCCCCTTGTGCTGGCCGTCCATCTGCTTGGCTGTCGCCGCGATGCT
>CAYTDF010000184.1:0-8485 GCA_964436365.1 uncultured bacterium
ATGGGCTTTCTCGATCTCGTCGAACAGAATCACCGAGTAGGGTTTGCGGCGCACGGCTTCGGTCAGCTGACCGCCCTCCTCATAACCCACATAGCCGGGAGGTGCACCGATCAGGCGTGAGACCGCGTGCCGTTCCATATACTCCGACATATCGATCCGCACTAGGTTCTCTTCGCTGTCGAACAGTGCTTCCGCCAAGGCTTTGGCCAGTTCCGTTTTCCCCACACCGGTTGGCCCCAAGAAGATAAACGATCCAATCGGACGCCGTGGATCCTTGATGCCCGCACGAGCGCGGATCACCGCGTCGGTCACCAGCTGCACGGCTTCATTCTGGCCGATGACACGCCGATGAAGCAGCCGGTCGAGTTTGAGCAGTTTTTCACGTTCGCCTTCCACAAGACGTGACACGGGAATCCCGGTCCAGCGGGCGACGATTTCGGCGATCTCTTCTTCAGTCACCTCTTCCCGCAACAGAGCACTCGTCTCTTGTTTTTCGGCGAGACGTTCTTCTTCGGCGCGGAGTTCCTTTTTTTTCTCCGGCAGACGTCCGTGTCGCAGTTCCGCGGCCTTGTCGAGATCGTAGGCGCGCTCCGCACGTTCCATCGTGCGGCGGATCTGTTCCAGTTCTTCCCGCAGTGCTTGGACACGGTGAATGGCCTCTTTTTCCGTCTCCCATTGTGCGCGCATCCCGTCCGCTTTGTTGCGGACATCGGCCAATTCGCGGCGCAGCGATTCCAGACGTTCCCGGCTGGCACTGTCTTTCTCTTTCTTGAGCGCCGCCTCCTCGATCTCCAGCTGCATCACCCGCCGCGTCGCCTCGTCCAGTTCGGAGGGCATCGAATCGATCTCCGTACGAATCATCGCACAGGCTTCGTCGATCAGATCGATGGCCTTGTCCGGCAGGAACCGGTCGCTGATATAGCGGTTCGAGAGAACCGCCGCGCCAACCAGCGCATTGTCTTGAATGCGGACCCCGTGGTGGATCTCGTAGCGTTCTCGGATACCGCGAAGGATCGATATCGTATCCTCCACACTGGGCTGCTCGACCACGATCGGTTGAAAACGCCGTTCGAGCGCCGCGTCCTTTTCGATATGTTTGCGGTATTCGTCGAGCGTGGTTGCGCCGATGCAGTGCAGCTCGCCACGGGCCAGCATCGGTTTCAGCATATTGCCCGCGTCCATTGCGCCCTCGGCCTTTCCGGCTCCGACAATGGTGTGCAGCTCGTCGATAAAGAGCAGAATACGTCCTTCGCTCTCTTTGATCTCGTGCAAGACGGCTTTCAAGCGTTCTTCGAACTCGCCCCGGAACTTCGCCCCGGCGACCAGTGCGCCCATGTCGAGCGCGAAGATGGTTTTATCCTTGAGTCCTTCGGGAACGTCACCGCGAACGATGCGTTGCGCCAAGCCTTCGGCGATGGCGGTCTTGCCCACACCGGGCTCTCCGATCAAGACCGGATTGTTCTTAGTCTTGCGCGAGAGAATACGGATAATCCTGCGGATCTCCGCGTCCCGCCCGATGACCGGATCCTGTTTCCCGCTCCGCACTTCGTCGACCAAGTCGCGCCCGAATTTCTCGAGTGCTTCGTAAGCGCTCTCGGGATCCGCGCTGGTCACTCGCTGTCGGCCCCGCACTTCGGAAAGCGCTTTCAGAAACGCTTCCCGGGTGACACCGAACTCATGCAGCAGACGACCGCTGGGGGTCTGGTTGCCCTCGGCGATGAAGGCCAAGGTCAGGTGCTCGACGGAAACGTATTCGTCCGTCAATCCTTTGGCTTCCTTCTCGGCTTTGGCGAGAACTCCGTTCAGTCGCGGCGTGACATAGACTTTGCCTTGTTCGACTCCCGGACCGGAGACGCGGGCTCGTTTGCCCAGGTGTTCCTCAAGCCGAGCGCACAGCGTGGCCACGGGCACATCCATTCGGCCAAGCAGCCGGGGGAGCAATCCTTCATCCTGAGTCAGCAGCGAAACCAACAGGTGTTCGCCGTCGATCTCAGCGTGCCCCATCATGGATCCCAAGGATTGTGCGTCACCGATCGCTTGCTGCGATTTTTGTGTCAGACGGTTCATATCCATCGAATTGTCCTCAATTGTCCCCTATTTGACGCTAATTTGCCTCATATTGCTTGATCTTGCCGAATCTTGCACCATTCTTCAGTCTACTGCAACACGCGGACCAGAACCGAATCAGTGCTTAACTCAAATGTTATGCAGGTGTTAAGGGTTTCTTGGCGTTTGCTTGGTTGTGCCATAATGGCGCAATTCGCTACTTTGTTGCACGATGCCGGGTGAGGGCGGCCGGATCGGAATTCGCTCTGCACACGATGCCGATCTTGCCCACTCTTCTGTGAACTCTCCGGACGGCACGCTATGAGGACGTAGAATTACGTATAACGTGCGTATTCTTAAGGGGATAAATTGCTCGATTGTCCCGGGGACCGTATCGTAGTCGAGGTAGGCATCGGATATCCGGTGCCTCGCCATTCGAGCGTCGCGCCTTGAAAGGAACGCATCATGGGATTGAAGGCCTTGACTTGTTCTCTCATAATTTCAGGACTGTGTGCTGTCGCGGAGGAACCAATGCCCGCTTTCGAGGAGATTCTCAAGATCGATACCCACGCCCATGTGTTCGTGGACATGCCTGAGTTGGCGGTCATGATGCGCCGCATCAACCTCCAGAGCGTCAATATATGTACGTACGGTACGGATATGGACGAACTTATTCGTCAAGAAAAAAGAGCCGAGACTTTCTTCCACGCGTATGGGGCACAGGCTTATTTCGCGTCCACGTTCGATCTGACGCAGCGCAACGACCCCCGATACGCCCGGCGGGTAACGACGTGGTTGGACAAATCGTTCGAGGCTGGAGCGGTGATGACGAAAATCTGGAAAGAGGTCGGGATGGAAATCCTGACGCCGGACGGCGCTTTCGTACTCCCCGATGACGCCATATTCCAACCCATCTACGCGCATTTGGCCAAGCGGGGGAAGCCATTGGTCGCTCATCTTGCCGAGCCCATTGCGGCGTGGCTGCCTCTGGACCCGGCCAGCGTTCACTACGGATATTACAGCAATAATCCCGAGTGGCACGTCTATGGCAGGGAAGGTTTCCCAAGTCACGAGGCTCTTCTCGCCTCCCGTGATCGCATTTTGGAACAGCATCCGCGGCTGACTATGATCGGGGCTCACCTGGGCAGCATGGCCCACGATACAGATGTGATCGCGGAACGGTTGGACCGGTATCCCAACTTCAACGTTGATGTCGCCGCCCGTATCGGAGACCTGTCGCGGCAACCCCGGGCCAAGGTGCGGGATTTCTTCATCCGCTATCAAGACCGAATTCTGTATGGAACCGACTACGAACTGGACCGGACAGATGGAGGCGTCTATACCGAGGAGGAACGGCGTAAGCACACCGAGAAAGCCGAACGCATGCACCGTAACAATTACCGATACTTCGCCGGGGAAGGGACCGTCCGTATCTCCGGCAAAGACGTGCCGGGCTTGGGTTTACCGCGCGATGTTTTGGAGAAATTCTACCACGCAAACGCACAGCGCCTCATCCCCGGGGTGAATTAGTGGACGATCATTCCTGTCTTGGCAAGCGTGCCTAAGCGGTGTGCGGGCACTGAATCACAACCGTGGGTGGTGCGGTCAAGCCGTAGTCTCGGAAGCGCTTCGGCTCCCCGGCTCGGCCACGGTAACTCTCCTCGCCCATGCCTGGAAGCCGATCCTCGCGCGGCTCATAATGCGGCCCCAGAAGATTGCGAACCGTGTTGACTACCTCGATCTCGATTTCGTTTCGGCCCGGTTGAATGCTCGATGTAAGATCGCATTCATACGGCGGCCAAAGGATGTGGTCCACGACGTGGCCGTTCACACGCACCTCGGCGGAGCCTCTCAGGCCGGACATATCCAACAGAACTCGATGTTCGGAAGGCAATTCGCCGAGGTCCGTTTCGGCCCTGTACACAACGCCGCCGGCATAGAAGGGCAAGCCGACTCGGGGCCACGCGCCCAGTTCCACCGCCCCGGAATCTTCGATCAGCGTGAAGGTAACATTGTCCTCCGAGTGGGCGCGGAAACTTCCCACAATCCAGGGGCTCTGCAGCTCTGACGCTTCTGCGTATTTTGACGTTATTCGAAGCATGTTGAGTCCGGGGCGGACTGCGGGCAGTGGAATGCGTTTCATGGCCGGGTCCATGAACCATCCCGTCGGTTCGAGCGTCATCGGTGCATCATTCAGGTCAAGCGAGGCCCCTTCGGCGAGTTCGACGATTAGCTCTAGCCCCTTTATCACCGCATCATCTTCCGAGATCGTGAAGGGATATTCGACGTGGAATTCGGTCGGCCCACTTTGGATGTGCAGTCTTTTCTGGAGGTTGGACTGAGCCTCCGAGATCGAGCGGACTCTTTCCGTTTCTAGGTCATTGAGCACATGGCACTTATCCAGGACGATCGCGTTCTCATCGGTGCGCTGCCCAGTCCATTTGCAAGCGATTCGTCGCGCTTCCGACCAGGTCTGCGCGACCGGGATCTCGACTTCACCGGGAACCCCCACAAACACGCGCGCCTGCCGGGGAGCCCACTCCATTTCCACCATGGCTGATTCACCGGCGGCGCACTTCGCTACGACTCGCGTATCTCCGCTGGACAAGTCCCACTCTTCGACACACCCCGTGACCGTTGTGGGATACGTCAGGTTTGCGGTTACCGCCTCCCTCGATACATTTGCTACGTAGACGATTTCGCGTCCATCCCACACACGCCGCTGCACCTTCATCGTAGGGATGGACTCGCCCACGGCGGTCTTGAGTGTAACGGTACGAAGGCCCGACGCGGCCAAACGGTCTACGAGGCGCTGGTAGTCGAACCGATCGACACCGTCGACGATACGCACCGCGTGCTCGTCGCAAAACGCCGCCACGTCATCCGACGGCTTTCCGTCGAGCAAGCACGGTGCCGACCCCACAACGACGAACTCCCCGCCCATCGCCACGAACTCCCGCAAGAGATGGAATGTGGAGGTTCGTAGATTGACGGACGGCGGTAGCACGAGAGTCCTGTAACTGGCCTCGCCCACGCAAACGCGGCCGTGCTTCGCCATCAGTTCTTCGTCGCCGTAATCGTGATCGATCTGGGCATCCAATAGCGCCGACGAAAGCAGTGAGAAGTGTTTGTCCACCAGTTCGAAGGGCATGTCCGCGTCAAACAGCCAGTTCTCTCCTTTGTACTCGGCCGGAGTGCGGAAATGCCGGTAGGTGGCCTGCATACTCGAAGCCGGATGTAGCACGAGCGTGTCGCAGATATGCCTTCCCTGACTCAGCAGCCACCCCGTCCGCGCTGTGGTGTCGAAGTGTTTCTTCACGAAGCGCCAGTACGGTTCTTGCCAGCCGATGATGGGGGGACAGTCGATCTTTCGTTCCCCACGGAGACTGTAGAAAGCGGCGTGGGGGATGATCAACGTAACGCCCAAGGCCATCTGAAAATTGGTGGCGGTCTGCATGGATTCGATACCCATGGCGTTGCCGCCGACGCCGTAACTCTCGCTCATCAACCCCGGTTTACCGAGCTGATGAACAACCGACGCCGCTTGTTTGATGGTCACCACGTAATAGCTGTAGGCTTCCTGCTCTATGCGGAGGCTATAGTTGTCGTTTCCCAGAATGTCGATGCCGGGCAATCCTTGGTATTCATACAGTGGCATCGTCGAGCCGAGCTGGCGTATGGCCTCTTTTAATGTCGCCTCGAACACGTAGTGGCCGGAGTATGCCAGACTGCGCGCCTCATGCCATTCATACATCGGAATCGCAAAACCCTCGCGAAACAACTCCGCTGCAAGCGTCCAGAAGTCGAATCGGTTCCGTTCGTGTCCGGGGGTCTCGAAGAACAGCGAGGGTAGGTGAGGCAGGAGGGAGTATCCACGCCGCGTTTCGAAGGTCTCTGCAAAGGCTGCATCCCACGGGAGTGCCGCCACGCCCGCGTTCATGCCTGTTTCGTCCATGAACGTATGCGTCACCGTCGTCCCGAAATGCTTCCCGATACGGTGGCGATACGCCTCGTGGGTACACTCGATGAAGGCCTGCGTGGCCTTCGGGTCAAAGTAGTTAATGGCATTCGTCAGCCGAGTCTGGCGGAACACGAGCAGTCGTTCACCCGTCCAATCGTCGGGATCCAGCGGAAGCGTCACCGGCTCATACGCGATCCGGTCAGGAAACAGCGTCACACCGCCGTCGTGCCGCCGTTGGAATCCGTGAAGCGGGTCTGTGCGCGTAACATGAAAAACCGCCACGACATCGGCTTCGTCCCAAGCGAAGGAGTGATCCACCGTGACGTCTTCCATCCGTAGATGGACCATACCCAATTCCGGCCGATCTCCCGGAAGCCGCCCCCCCGCCGTCCCCGACGGCCATCCCAGTTCGTCGTACAGCCACACGGGAGTCCCGCGCTCCGCCGCATGGTCGACCATCGCCTCGACGGCCTCGAACCACCGCTCGTCCAAGTACTCGCTCGGGTCCAGGCCGCTCCGGGCATGAAACACCGGTCCCCCCATACCCGCATCCACCATCTGGTCGAATTGCCACTTCAACCGTGACGGTTCCAACCGGTCGTTCCAAAACCAAAAGGAGCTCGGCCGGCACCCCACTGGCGGATTCCTGAACGTGTTTCGCGCTTTCTCGACATTCATAGATACGGGATCCTCGGGATTTCGTGCCGGTGTTGAGCGAAGTCATTCGCGCAATCTGAGACTCCCCATTGGGAGTTGCTCGCGACCGCCGCAGGTGAGCTCCTTGCTCTCATGCAGACAAAGACCGACTACACTATACCTGCACAAATTCAAAACCCATGGCTTCGGCGAATACTTCAATCTCATCGGCGTGGTCGCCCAGTCCGAGTGCAAGATGATGGCTCGGACCTTGTTGGCACCAGGCCTCCATGAACTCATTGACCGGTCGTGACATACGTACGCGGCAGTTGGGATTACCGATGCGGAGGATCTCTCCGGGGAGAACCGCTCCGACGCTGACCAGGAGTTTGAATGTGTCGCCCGCGTTGAACTGGGTCATGTTGAGCAGCGTCACAGGACCCTCGGGCACGTTGAAATCGATGCCTAACCCGTGGCCGGACTTGCCGTGGTGGACGTCGAGATGCTGGAGTCGTGGACGACCCTCGGCGACGTTGATGTTGCCGGGGCCGTCGTGGCCCATGAGAATGAAGTTCTCGTCGAAGTCCATAGAGAAGAACTCCACGAACATACCGCCAGCGCCCAGGAGGTCCATGATTTTCATGGCCATGGCCGTCCTCACGTCGCCTTCCGTCACTCCCGGCCGTCCCATGGACGCCAGGCGCGACACGGCCAAGGCGGATTGGGCGCGAAGGGCTGTGATTCTTTCCTTCTCACCCCACCAATAGTAACCGAAGGCGTGGATGTCGTATCTGTGAATCACTTCGTCGTAGGCCACAGCCAATCGGGCGGATTCTTTCATGTGTTCGTTCGTCACGGTGGGATCCACGTCGTACATTGCGCGGAACTGAGCGTACATATCTTCCAGCTGTCCAGGCGTGACTCGGGCGTCGGCTTCCTCAATCTCTTCGACTTCCGGGCGGGCAAGCAGTCTGCCTGTGGCGCGTAGGAGGCGATGCTCGTCGGTGGCCATGTCGGTCATGTTGGTGTAGGTCTGGCCGATCAGGCCCATGTTGAGCGAGCGGAACGCCCGTGCGGCGGACGCGCCGTAGCAGTCCGCACGAACTTCGTTCCACAAGCGTTGGTCACCGAAGAAGCCTGTGCGTACGCGGAAGGGCTTACCCATATTGACGAGGGTCCCAGCGTATTCTGGAACACAGCAAACACCTTCATGGTGGAGGTACACGGTTGTGTCCGCCGAGGCATAGTCGTACGAGCTGTCTTCATGGGCGTTCAGGATGCGGAGCGGAACGTTTACCGTGCGGGCAACGGGCTCCACGCACATGCCGGGCGCGTATCCGAAAGGGAAGATCAAGAGAATGTCGATGTTCTGTCCCTGGAAGAAACGGCCCGCCGTCTCGGCTTTCTCGGGGGTGTCCACCAGCTCCGGCGCGACTACGTCACCGATCTCTTCGAGATACTCTCGGAGCTTCGCGTACATACTGAAACCGAGCGTTTTCAGGTCCGGAAACTGATCCCAGTAGTAGGAGTGGCCTGTCGGCAAGAGGCCGATCCGGGGGCGTGGCATGCGGCTGCGCAGATTCGCTCGGTCCATTCAATTGCTCTCCTGAGGAATGTACGTAGGCTCACGCAAGGGATCGATAGCCTTCGGAGTCGGTTTCCTGGCCTCACCGTCAGTGTAACTCGTCCTATCAACGCTAGACAAGTGCGTTTCTCTGAACCGATCTTCACTTACTCCAGAGCCAAAAGGGAAGACCTCCCAGAGACGTTTTCGAACGGGACTCTACTCTTTCGACGGAGTCTACGGTTTCTTGTGGATTTCGAAATTCATTTCCACCTCCG
>CAYTDF010000185.1:0-8462 GCA_964436365.1 uncultured bacterium
AACATCGTCGAAACCTGCAAGAAATGCCACCCGGGATCCCATCGGAAATTCACCGGGTACCTGACCCACGCCACCCATCACGACAAAGAGCGCTACCCGGCCCTGCATTATTCGTTCTTGGCGATGTCGTGTCTGCTGATCGGAACGCTGACCTTCTTCGGCGTTCACACTCTGCTCTGGCTTTTCCGCGCGCTGCTTGTGCGCAGTAAACTCGGTTGTGAAGGTGACGTGGCCCAGATTCCTCGTGAGTATGAGGGGCGGTACATCCGCAGATTCCGGTCTTCACAGCGTCTGGTCCACTTGTTCGTCATTTTGAGTTTCATGAGCCTTGCGATCACGGGCATGATCATCAAGTTCCCGGACGTTCCTTTCTTTGGGTTTATCGCGGGCTTGCTGGGCGGGCCGGGCGTTTGCGGCACGATTCACCGGATGGGGGCGATCGTCACCTTTGGGTATTTCGGCGCTCATCTCATCATAGTTCTCCGCATGTTCAAGAGACGTGATATTACGTTAAAGGGACTTCTCTCGGAGGAATACACGATGCTGCCCACGCTCCGTGATCTGCGCGAGCTGAAGCAGAATATCCTGTGGTTCATCGGAAGGGCCGAGCAACCCAAATTCGGACGTTGGACATACTGGGAGAAATTCGACTATTTCTCGGTATTCTGGGGTGTCGCCATCATCGGCATCTCCGGTCTGGTGCTTTGGTTCCCCGAGAAGGCGACCTACATCGTCCCCGGATGGGCGATCAATGTCGCCACCGTAATCCACAGTGACGAAGCGCTCCTCGCGGCCGGATTCATCTTCACGGTTCATTTCTTCAACACGCATTTCCGCCCGTGTGTTTTCCCCATCGATCCGGTCATCTTCACCGGAAAAGTCCCGTTGGCGGAATTCAAAGCGCAACGTCCGCGTGAATACGAGCAACTCGTGGAGAGTGGCGAGCTCGAGAAGTACCTCGCCGGCCCACCCCGCAAGTGGTTCCTGCAGTGGGCGAAGGTGATCGGACTCACGTTCCTCACCATCGGCCTGATTCTCGTGGGCACGATCATATATGGCATGCTCGTCGCGTATCGATAGAGACTCGCGAACTCGTGCGGGCTAGTCTGTCCCGCGCGAGCCGAGTAACCTGTGTGACCTCAATTCGAAGACGGTTTGGCTCCAAACGTGAACGGAGTCAAACCACTGGAGTGTCACACATGACTATTCGATACAGTTCGCTTACCGGTCTCTCTGGAATTTGTCTGGCAATATGGATGTTGGTTGGAACCCCGCTCACGGTGACTGGGGCCGGCGATTCTGATGCGCCTACCGTTGGCGAGAGTCGCCAAACCCGCAGTCTGAACGGCGTCTGGAAGTTCTGCGCCCCGATGGAAGAGCTGGAATACCGGCATGAGTTTCTTCAGGACGGTCTGGCGCGGACCCGCTCGTATCCCGCTGACGAACCCGACAAGAATTACGGATGGATCGAACCCGATTTCGACGACGCTGTCTGGTGGGATATCGATCTCCCCAGCAGCTGGAACGTTTCGTTTCCCGATCTCTGGAGTTACGAGGGCCTGGGATGGTACCGGAAAGAGGTTGCCATTCCCGAGGCTTGGAAGAACAAGCGCGTCGTCTTTCACTCCGATGGAGCGAACTATCGCATCGTGCTCTATGTAAACGGCACGAAGGTTGGGGTCCATGAGGGCGGCTATGTGGCTTTTTCGTTCCCGATCCACGAACAACTGAAGTTTGGTGAAGTCAACACCATCGCGGTCTCGGTCGACAACAAGTCGCTGATCGATCGCTGTCCGATGGAGCGTCACGATTGGTGGACCCACGGTGGGTTGTACCGTCCTCTACGGCTCGAGGTCACCGACAAGGTCTTTGTCGACAACGCCGTGGTCGTGACCGACGCTCTCTCCGATCCCCCACGTGTAAGCATTAATGCCGATATCGTCTCCGAGCGGACCGCGAACACGGGGCTCGAACTCCAAGCCTCTCTCATCGGCCCCGATGGTGCCGTGGCCGCGCGCGCTCTGACTCCTCTGACTTTTCAGGGAGCAAACGCGAAAGCCGAACTCGCTCTCGACGTAAAGGACGCGCTGCTGTGGTCGCCGGACGCCCCCAACCTCTACGACCTCGCTGTCGAGGTTCGCGAGAGCCAGAGCGGACTTCGCAGGGATCTGTGGGAGCGTCGCATTGGTATCCGCACGATTCAGTTTGACGGCCCGCAGCTGTTGGTGAATGGAAAGCCGTTCTATATCCAAGGCATCAACCGTTACGAGAACTACGCCGACACGGGGATGACTCCCAACGACAGTGCACTTCGCCGCGACATCCATCTCATCAAGAGCATCGGTGGGAATGCGGTCCGCTGTCATTATACGTATTCGCCCGAAACCTACGACCGGCTCGATGAAGAGGGTCTATTCGCCGTCTGCGAAGTCCCGCTCTATCAGTGGGGTCGGCCGGGGCACTCTACGAAAAACCTGGACGCCGCAAAAGTGCAGCTCCGGGAGATGATTCAGACGCTTCGCAATCACCCGTCGGTGATGATGTGGAGTGTCAGCAACGAGACCCGCACTCGACCGAGCGGAGAGGGCGAGAAGCATCGGCTGCTGAGCGAGATGGTGGTCAAAGGCAATCTCGAACTGGTCGGCATCGCGCACGAGATGGACCCCACGCGGCCCGCGATCGAGCCGAGCAATCGGTGGCCCGACGATCCCGTCTTCGAGGCGACCGATATCCATGCTGTGAACGTCTACTTCGGTGTCAGCAAGCCGCATGTCGACGCGCTGCCCGAACTGCGGAAGACTCTGCACGAGAGGCTGACGGCTCTGCGTGAGCTGCACCCCGATAAACCCATCTTGGCCAGTGAGGTCGGCGGCTGGAGTTTGTGGGGGTTCAAGGCCGATTATTACCCGGGGGAGATTTACCAGGCTGAACTTCTCAGAACCTATTGGGAGGCGTTCCGCAAGGAGCCGAATTTTGTCGGTGGTTTCATCTGGTGTTTCGCCGATTCCGACGTGCACCGCAAATACACACGCATCACCGAAATGCGTTGTGCTTACGGCATTTTCGATATCCACCGCAGACCAAAGGAAGCGGTCCGAGTGATGCGCGAAGTCTGGGGCGGCCCCGCGGCCAAATAGGTGAAAAACAAGCCACCCCTCCCCCAGGGCTTTCCAGGGGAGGGGTGGGATTTTGTCAACGCACACAACCGAACGCACCGCGCCGTCTACTTTATGGGCGGTTTGTCCAAATACTCGAACCCGTACGCGTACGAGAACGTCTCTCCGGTTTTCAGTTCGATCGGTCGGACCACGAGTTCGAGGTTGGCTTGCTCGTTCGCCGCGTCCCACCAAAGCATGGGGCGCGCGATTGTTTCCGGATCGTACGTCGCCAACATGCCGCATTTCGCTTTGTGATTGTACATCGCGTACTCGCCCGTACCCTGCGCCAGGAGGGGAACCGAGGGACCGCTGTTTTGCTGCCAGCCTTCGGTAAACGCAACCCATTTGTCCAGTTTGATGTATCCGGTGAAGATCTTGGGATCTTTCGACTGGGTCATCGTATGGAAATGCGGAATGATCTTGTACTGATAGGTGTAGGGTCCCGCACCCCGGTGGGTGATCGACGTTTCGAAGAGCACCTTTTCGGGTTGGGCCCTATCTAGGCGAATGCATCGCTCGATGACCGAACCGTCCGCGAGCGTTTGGGTTAGGATGACGGAGTCTCCTCTGCGCGTGGCCTTGAAGGGGCCCGATTCGATGGTGTCCTGGCCTCGCAGGCCTCGTTCTCGCACGGTTCCTACGCCAAACAGGCTGCCCAATGCACCGACCGTACGGGGCACGAGGACATTACGTCCTGTCGGCTTGTGGATCATCTCCACCACTTTACCGCTGTCCTCGGGCACGATGGTCAGCTGCCACACGGCGTTCTCTAGCCGTTCAGCGGGCATCCTCTTGTCGACGGCGTTCTTGATTTGCTTGATGTAGTCGGCAATGGGTCTCGTTTCTGCCGCGCGGCTCATGCCGTACTGTTCGCACAGCGCGATGTAGCGGTCGGGCGCTCCCGCGTATTGTTTTGGAAAGCCCACCTGGTAGGTGCCGTCTGTGTACTCAATTCTCGCGCAGGTTTCGAGCAGTGCCTTGTAGGCGCAGATCGACGCCTTTTCGACGCGTGCTCGGACCGCGTCACTCTTGGCGGCCTTCAGGGCCTTCTCGAAGTAGGCTACGGCTTTTTCGGAAATCTCCGGGCGGAGACCGACCTCTGCGGGGGTTGGGAAGCAGCCCGGGTGGCAGCCGGATTGTTCGGCGTTGTCGTGGAGCATCCGCAGGTAAGCGAGGATCGGCGCGGCGGCTTCCTTGTAGTGAAGTCTGCAGAACTCTTCCGCCACTTCCCAGCTATCCAGCGTTGGATTCCAGATACAGCGGGAGATGACATAGTTGCGGAGGTCGCTGAGTTCGCCGGAACTTCCGTTGCCGTTGGCCTGCATGAACAAGCCTTTCACGTTGTTTTGCAGGAAGTATTTGACATTCCCGCTGATGCTTCGAAGATTCGGGAACGGGAGATCGTACGAACGGAAGTTCGTGTTGTAGTTCCAAACCCAGATATTGTCGCTGATCGCTCCCCATTCCAGCATATCCTGGCAAAACTCCCGGTTGCGCTCGCAATCCGGATCGTCGATCGCGTGCAACGTGCAGCAGAGTTGAATCTGAAGATTCTTACGTGGCCGAATCGTTTTCGGCGCTTTGCGTGTATACCAGTACGCCAGCGTTCCGATCTTGACATCGGGGTGCACTTTCTCCACTCGCGCCGCGACCGCGTTCACGAATGCGAGTTGCGAGCCCATGGGGGTCCCTTCCCGCTGGTTGATCGCTTCACACCGGTCGCAACGGCAATAGGTGTCGTTGTCGTTTTGGCTGACGCTGATATTCCTCCGGCCCGGATTCAAGTCGAGTTCTTTGATCACATTGCGCGCGACGATCTCGATCACATCGGGATGGGTCACGCAGGGTTCCGGGCCGCCACCGTGGCTTTCCAGGTCGCGTTCGCCGTCGACCAACGCGAAATATTCGGGATGGGTTTTACCGTATTCGCCCACCGGGATTTGGCGGTAGAGCGAGTGGTTGATCAGGCCTTGTGGCGTGACGCCACCCAGCTTCTCATCCTTGGTGGTGGTGTTGACCCGGAGTTTTGCGGCGAAATCGGGCTGGGCGGCGTTTTCATGGTAGTAGCTCCAGCGGAACGAGAACTGCGGCGTGTACGTGAAATCCTCGCAGGGAATCGGCCACGCGCTCAGAGTCGGAACGTACGTATGATCGAAGGTCAAGAAACGGACGCCCAGATAGCGTTCCATGAACTCATAGACGCCGTAGAGCGTGCCGCGCGGACGGCCTCCCGCGATGGCGATGTTGTCCTGCTTGACCTGAATGCGCAGTCCTTCGTCTCCCAGACTCTCGACCTCGAATCCGACCGAACTCGACCGCATCGCTTGACCCGCGCCGATGAAGACGTTCTGGGTCGGTTTCGGTGGCTGATTGGCGATGGGGAGTACGATTCCCGCAGCCTGTTTGACCAGGGCTTGAAATTCCTCGGCGGCATACTGTTCACTGGGGATGGCGTCTGGGGCCACGACGACCGTCCAGCCACGCATCGTAGATAGCTCGAGTGCCTTCTTATCGGCCCCCGTACAGCAAGCCAATAGAACCGTTGCAACGATTGCGAACTTACGCATGGTTTCGAAATCCTCTCGGGTAGTTTATCCTGGAACGCTAACACAGCATGAATGTACCGTAAATCGAGTTGCACGGATACCGAATCGAGGAGACGAAACATGAGTCGCATACAATGCCGGTTGGGTGGGGACGCGCTTTCCCTCAGACATACGTTTCGAGCGATGCTACCGACACTGCTGACAGCGCTCCTGGTGGTATTCGTATGCCCCTGGGCGCAGACAGAAGAAAGCGGCTCTTTGCGCCCCCCCGGGGTGGTTATCGATTATTCGCCCGCCGCCAGTGGGAAGTACATCGGCTCGCCCGCATTGGCTGTTCTCCCCAACGGGGTCTACCTCGCCTCGCATGACGAGTTCGGCCCAAAGTCGACCTACAAAACGCGCGCACGGATCAGAGTTTTTCAGTCGACCGACAGGG
Organism: uncultured bacterium; assembly: GCA_964436365.1. Classification (GTDB taxonomy): domain Bacteria; phylum Hinthialibacterota; class Hinthialibacteria; order Hinthialibacterales; genus CAYTDF01. The sequence continues at coordinate 6,141 of CAYTDF010000185.1, forward strand.
GCGAGACATGGACGCACCTGAGCGACATTGACGGCGCGTTTTGGGCCAGCCTCTTTGCACGTGGCGACGCCGTCTACATGATAGGGACCGACAAGCAGTATGGCAGCGTCGTCATCTTCCGCTCGAGGGATGGCGGCAAGACCTGGACGACGCCCACCGACGCTCGTTCCGGACTGCTTCTTGCCGCTCGCAAATCTCCCGACGAAGGATACCATTGCGCGCCCGTTCCGCTGGTCGAACATAACGGCCGTATCTGGCGGGCGATGGAGGAGGCCATGGGGCCCGGGGGCTGGGGACACAAGTTTCGAGCCTTCATGATGTCCGCCCCCATCGACTCTGACTGGCTCCTGGCCGAGAACTGGACCTGCAGCAATCGGCTCGAACGGAACCCTCTCTGGCTTGACGAACGTTTCGGTGGGTGGCTCGAAGGTAACGCGGTTGTCACTCCCGAAGGCGAGATGGTCGATATTCTCCGCGTCGATGAGCGCGAGTCCGGAGGTTTGGCCGCTGTCATTCGCATCAGCGAGGATGGCCGATGGGCGGCTTTCGACTCTCAGACCGGGTTCATCGAGTTCCCTGGCGGTTCCAAGAAATTCACGATCCGCTACGATCCGGTCTCCAAGCATTACTGGTCGCTTGCGAACTGGATGTTCGAGCGGCACGAGGGAGTCAACCCGCCCTCGACACGAAATACGGTTGCGCTGATCCGCTCCAAGGATTTGAGTGCATGGTCCGTTCGTTCGATTGTTCTTCACCATCCCGAGGTCGAAAAGCACGGATTCCAGTATCTCGACTGGCGGTTTGACGGGAACGACCTGATCGCCGTCTCACGAACGGCTTACGATGACAGTGAAGGTGGGGCGCACAATTATCACGATGCCAACTACCTGACATTCCATCGAATCGAGGATTTCCGGGACCTCAACACGGGCGAGACTTTGGTCAAGTAGGCCAGGCCGGTTTTCGGGTCCCTCTCTCCTCGCGCAACGAGATCACTGTTCTCCCAGAAGTTCGCCAGATGAGTTCCGTGAAAACGTGTAGAAGAACCCGTCTTCCGCGCCCACCAGGAGATCCCGGACGCCGTCACCGTCCCAATCGGCCGTCGTGGGAGAGGTGGTATGGCCTTCCAACTGAACCTTGGTGATGTCGCCTCGGTACTGGAAAACAAATGCGCCGCTTTCACCGATATTCTCATGGTACGCGATATTGCGTGTCTCGTTGGGAGAACTTCTCGGGCTGTTGATCAGGAGGTCGGCATCGCCGTCACCGTCCCAATCGACGAGATCGATCTTCCGTCGTCCGCTGCCGCCCGCCTCTCGATCGCTCAGCCGCAGCGCTCCACCTTTCGCATCTTTGAAAACCCGCTCGCCCGGAAGTAGCACGAGTTTCCCGTCTCGTTTCTCGCGCCGGAACAGACTGAGATAACCCTCGTGATCGACCAACACCAGATCGTTCAGACCGTCCTGATCGATGTCGCAGACGATCGGTCGCGTACGCCACTGCACGACCAGTTCTCTCGGAGCCGGATCCCACCAGAACCAGGCGGGCTTCGGCGGTTTTCCGGGCCATTCAACTTCGACAGGCTCTCCCGGAGCCAAACGCGGCGCTGTACGAGTCCCCACGTTCCGATACCAAAGAATCTTGCCGACAATCGTGTTCACGACGATGTCCGGCAGGCCGTCCATATCCCAATCGGCGGCGTATGGCACGGTGTAGCCCCATTTGGCTTCGGCGGGACCTTGGATCGAAAGGTTGGGACCGGCCATGATCCGAATTACTTCGCCGCCCGCTTCGAGTCGTTGGGGAGCGGCCCATTTCGGATTGCCGCCGCCGCCGAGATTCTCGATGAACCCGAGAAAACCGGCAGTATTCCCGCAGACGATATCCTCGTCTCCGTCGCCGTCCCAATCGATCGAGCAAGGCGTGGTGAGCGCTTCCCACTGCACGTTCTCCGCTCGTTGTTGGAAGAAGACCGGCGCTTTTATTCGCGGGATGCCATCCGTACCGGGGCCTGCGTTCTCGATCCACGCCACGCGCCCGTCTTCCTGACCGACCACGATATCCGCATCGCCGTCTTTGTCCCAATCGAAGACCACGACTTGCAGCATTTCCAGTTCCATGTGCAGTCGCTTCCCGTTCACTTCGAGGAAACGGCCTTTCGCATACCGGGGGGCGGTACGGGTGCCGACGTTCTCGAAAAACGATATCCGATCCAGAAACTCTCCGCAGATCAAATCCATATCGCCGTCTTGGTCCCAATCGACGAGATTCGGCGATGGGCATCCATAGACGTCGATGTTCTGTCCCGCCGCCTGGATATGT
>CAYTDF010000186.1:0-8342 GCA_964436365.1 uncultured bacterium
CCGTTCATAACGCCGAACGAACCCGGTCGATTTTTCTTAGACAGTTCCGTAACTCTCTGTCTGCAACCCTAGATTTCTGAACTGGAAATATCTCCTGTACAGACAAATCAGGGGTGCATGAGACTGAGAATCTACGGATGTCGGCGGATACAGTCAAGAGGGATGAGTTGCGTCGACCACGCGCTCTTGCGGAAAGAGAATCTGGAATTCCGCACCGCCCTCCGCTCGATTGGCGGCCGTTGTCTTCCCTTCATGGAATTCCTCGATGATGTGTTTGACCCATGACAATCCCAGGCCGCCACTCGCCTCCGCCGATTTCGTCGTATAGCCCGCTCGGAAGATGCGATGCAGCTCGTCGTCCGGTAGGAGTTCCCCCTCGGGGGAGCGGATGCCCGGGCCGTCGTCACGAACATAGATTGCCGCACCTTCGGTGTGGCGTTCCACGGCCACTTCCACTTCGCCTCCCGATTTACCATCCGAACGCCGCTGGATGACCTGCGATGCGTTCGCCAGGAGGTTAAAAAGAACCATTTTCAGGAGTCGGGGTTCGACTTTCGCTTGCAGGGGATCTCCCGGTGTACATCGGATATTCAGACGGCTGGAGGTCGAACGGCTATAGAGTTCGGACACTTCCTTTGTGAGCTGACCCAATTCCACGGTTTCGTAGGAGGGACGCCGCGCGTAGCCGACCGCCCGGTAAATGTCGACGATATCTTGGAGGAAGTGCAGATTCTGCCGCAGGCCGTCCACCGCTTCCTCGTACACCGAGCCCCGGCCCGAATCCACACGGATCACGCCCAGACTCTTGGCCCGATCCAGGGTTTGCAGATCCCATTTGCCCGTGGCGATGATATTGGTCAGATCGTGCCCCATGCTGGTCGCCAACGTCATTCCGAACCGGTTCCGTTCTTCGGCCAACCGGTCGGCGTCCGTCCGAGCCGCTTCCATGCCCGTCTCCAGGATCCTTCGCACCGAGCTGGCGGCTTCTTTGGGTTGCAGTGCGTGCGAGAGATCCGCTAACACCGCGCCGCTCAGTCGACCGCGCGTACGTAGCGGTGTAAGCCAACGTGCATCGCTATCGGTCTTGTTGGGAGCAACTGGCTCGTCGAGTTCACCGTTCGTGGCGATGTTCTGGGGGGGAGGCGGTGCGCTCCCGGCATGCACGAATGCCGCACGAATGAGTTCGCCGCGTCCTTCCCACCGATAGAGCGCGACCGTGGGCGTGTCGTATGCTTCGGAGACCAGTTTAGGCAATCGTTCCAGCAGTGATTCGAACGTGTCGTCTGGATGTTGCGTCTTTCGAATCTCGCGCAAGCACTGATCCACATCGCTCTGGAGGTGAATGGCGCGTTCGTTTTCCGCAAGCAGGTTGAACGAGCGTTCGAATGCCGTGGTGGCGTGATGGATTGGGCTGATCTGTTTCTTATCGGACAGTGTTTCCAGCGCGTAGGCCACACGCACCAGCGGTCGCAGAAGCGCACGGTTTAGCCACACATATAGCAGGATCGAGACGCCGATCACCAGGATCACTGCCAGCCGGTAGCGCACGAGCAACTGGTGGATTTCTGGCCAGCCTTGTGGGGATGCGTAGTGGAAGGTGACGATTGTTTTGAAGTTCGGGGGTTTCTCACGACCATAGACCAGCACGCCTTGGAAACTCCGCGAGAGCAGGCAGTTGGACCAGTTGTTCAGTTCTTGCGTCTTCTCGGTGTTTTCTGCGGAGAGCAGGATGCCGTCGTCTTTCCCTTTGACGGTGATCTTCCAGATGATGGAGTCGGGGTCTGCGACTGCGTTCTGGGCCCATTCCTGCAACTTGTCGTGGTGCAGATTGAAGTAGGTCTGCTCTGTTGTGGATGTCCTGGGATCGACCAATATCTTGTATTGGTTGTGGGGTTCGGCGATCTCCTCGACGCGCTCGGCCTTTCGAACGATTTCCCGTTTCTGCTCGATGAACATCCGGTCCAGCATGACACAGAACGCGACATCCACCGCGATCAGCGCCGCCACAGGCAGCACGTAGTACATCCAAGCCCGGTGGGCCGCCATCGGTCTCTCTGAAGTTGGTGTATTCATACGTTTTCCTGCGAGTCGAGCGGTGAAGGGCTTTCTGGGCCTCGCCAAGCCGTCCAGGCGCTGACGCTCCACACGGTGCCGAGTAGCAGCACCAGCATTCCGCGAGACGCGGGTCCGGCGCTAGCCCATTGTAGCAGGCCGATGTCCCACGAGCTCAGCGGGATACCCAGCATGACTTGCAGATGGATCGAAAGGCCACTCCACGGCCAGAAATGAATCGTCGCGGCCTCCAACTCGACCGGGTCTTGAAACATGGGCGAGGCCGTCTGCAAGAGCTTATGGGTGTATAGTATGCCATTGTTGAAACTGATGCAGATGCCTGCGATCTGGACACCCAGTCCCACCAGGCCACAGACCGCCAAAAGGCGTGTGGTTGTCCGAATACGTGTCGGAGGACCCACGAGGTGGAAGACCAGCGGGAAGTAGAGCAGGGGGAGCAGAGGAACCAAGTGTCTGGGGCCCCAACCCCAACCGCCCCACCAGTTCCACCACCAAGCATAGAGCAGCACGGCTGGCACTGTGGAGAGCATGAGGAAGAGCGTCTCCCTGCGCGCCTCATGCAGGCCCCGGAGATACGCCCAGGGTAGCAACAGCAGGACGGGGTTATAGATCAACACGCTCTTGCCGAGCGAAAACAAGAAACCGTGCAGTCCCGCGAATGGGGTTGCGGAGAATCCACCCTCGTAGCCCCCGGACAGTTTGCCCCAGTTCGCGTATTGACAGATTGCCGCACCGGCCAAACCCACGGTGAATGGCACCGTCAATGCCAACAGGGTCCGCGTGTTGACTGTCGGCATGTTGTGTCCGGTCGCTTCCGAAGTTTCAGACGGATCTTGCCGGAGCAGAAATGCGATGGCTCCCACGCTCAGAACCGCCAACTCGAGTCGGACGAGCACCAACAGACCGAGCGAAATCCCCGCCCACATCAAAGCACGCCGCTGTCCTCGGCGAAGCCACATCGTCCCGCCTGCGAGCCAACCTGCGACCCCGAGTCCCGCCAGCGGCAGGTGATAATCGTACCGGGCGTAGGGAAGCGCCATACTGGTGAACCCGAAAAGCGTGGCGATCAGCAGCGCGCCGCGCCACGATAATCCAAACTGGAGTGCGCCCCAAAACAGCAGCAGCGTCGTCAATCCCGTGGCCAAACCGCTCTCTGTCATCAAGGCGCGTCGGTCGTACCAGCGAAGCTGTTTTGGATAGTTGTAGGCCGTTGGGAGGAGTTCGACCGCATGCCGTGCCCAGAGGTGGCCTGGCAGGTGCACGATCGCGGGAAGCGGGCCTTGTTTGGTGGTCGCCTCGGGAAACGGAGTTCGCTCGTCGACCATCGCCGCGGTCAATTCCAGGGTCGCGTTGGCGTCGACGGTATAGCCGTCTTCTGCGCCTTGCAGCAGCAGGAAGGGTGCGGCCAAGTAGACTGAGACGGCGAGTACGAGCAAGCGATTGCGCATGAGAAACAATGGCTCAGGCGCGCCTGACGCGCAAGTCCGCGCTCCGGTTTCGCCTGTGCGGATCTGTCTGTACACGCATGATCCGGTGTGCTGCCAGAGCTTTCTATCGGTGGCTGTCGTCTGGGGGTGGGTGGCTTCTGTTCTAGAAATCCATCCCGGTCACGTCACGGTAGAGATCGAGTACTGCGGAAGTCATCCGTTCCGAAGAGAAGAGCGAATGCGCTCGTTGCTGTGCCGCTTGGCTGTAGCGTTCGCGAAGATCAGAATTGCTCAGAAGGGTCTGCAGCGCGCCGCCCAGCTGGTTTGAATCGCCCGGTTGGACGACGAGTCCCGTCTTTTTATGCTGATTGATAAACGATGTCCCGGTTCCCAACTCGGTGCTCACCAATGGGAGTCCGCAGGCGGCCGCCTCTACCAGAACCAGGCCGAACGCCTCGCTACGCAGGATCGAAGGCAGGCAGAAGATATCGGCTGCGTGGTAATAGGGTGTAACGTCCTCGACCTCGCCGATAAACTGGATACGGTCTCTCCAGGGCATCTCTTCCCGTCTACGCAGCAGCTCGCCCACGCGGGGTCCGCCTCCGACAACCAGCAATGTACTGTCGTGGACGTGCTCCATGGCGCGTAGAAGCACTTCAACGCCTTTGTAGTACCGCAGGACACCGACATAGAGGATAAGGTTCTTCCCGTAGCGCCGCCGAATCCTCTGAGTTTGCTCGTCGATCTCTTGGGTGGCGCTGAAGCGCGACAGGGGCACGCCCAGCGGAATGACCCGGCACCGCTCGCGATGTTGCCGCAGAACCTCCGATGTCTCCAGATAGGCTGGGGAGGTGGCGATGATCGCGCTAGCGCTCCCCAGGAACTTGTGAAGGAATGGCTTGTAGAGCGGGAGCCACCTCGCTTGGCGGACGATGTCGCTGTGGTAGTGCACGATCAGCTTCCCACTGGGGCGAGCCGTCAGGTATGAAAGCACCGCTGTCGGGTGGGGGAGATGAACGTGTAGGATATCGGCATCCGCTTTACGCAAGTGATACGGGAACCCTGGACTGACCGGATTCGAGAGCGGCCGTCCCCACGTGCCCACACGCGTTATGGGAACGCCCTCCAGTTCTCCGATCTCTGTTTTGTGGTGCCGGTTGGCGACCAACAGACGAACATCCCCGCAGGCATCGCGGGTGCCTTCGATCAGGTGATGCATCGTCATTTCCACGCCACCGCAGATTGGCGGATAGGTGTCTTTGTAGACGTGAACGATTTTCAAGAAGAGAACCTTTCTCTATCCGGGGGGCGCGTCTCCATAGCCGGGGTAAGGGGGGGGCCGCATCCTGACCGTCCGTACGGATGGCAGTCAAGACTTTATCCCAATCGTGTCTTGAATTCACGAGCGCCGCTGGTGGGCCGGACGAAGAAATCACCTAAAGACGCCTAGAATTGACGGGTTAAGATGTTCTGAACGCTGTCGGCGATCGCCTCTCTGACCTCCGGTGAAATCTCGGATTCGTAAAGAGAGTGAAGGAGATCGAGTGTGGGTTCGTTCTCATCCATCGCCAGGGCCAGGGCCGCTGCGGCTCGGATATCCTCTGCCCCTGGGGTTTGCAGTCTGTCCAGAAGAACGTTCACTGCATTCTTGTTGGTGATGCCCGACACCGAATCGAGATACTCCGCACGCAGATCGATACGAAGTGTATCGTCGGCTTGAGAGAGCAGATGGCTCACGGCCTCGGGGGTACCCACATGCGCCAGACCCTCGGCGGCGATTACCCTTAAGGTATCCTCGGTGTTCACGTCCGAGAGCAGTTCTGAAAGGTAGGGGACCGACTCCGCATTCTGCAGTGCCGCGATTGCGTCCAGAAATCGTTGTTCGCCCGCTTCGGTGAGTCCGGGTTGTTCGCGGTAGCCCTGCACAAGAGCCTCCGCGACTCCGTTGGGCTCCAATCGTAGAAGGATTGCCAATGCGTCCTCGTGCCACCACGTCAGATCGCGCTGCGCGAGGCCGTCGATGGCGCGAGGGATAATCGCCGGATTGTCCACCGTCGCCAAGATGCTGCGTAGATTATCCTTCAGGCGGGGGTCGGCCTGTTCGTGGACGGCGGCTAGCAGGACACCTACGGCGCTCTGCGTCCCGAGTTTCGCCAGCGCGATCGCGATGTACTCTCTCACATTCTCGTCGGGATGGTTCTTGACCAGGTTGGCCAGGTGACCGACCACAACATCTCCGAGTGCGGCCAACTGAGCGATCAGCTCCTCGATCTGAGCCTCATCCTTGGAGGTCACCGCATCTTCAAACTGTGACAGGATCAGAGCGACTCTTTGGTTGGCCTCTTCATCGGTCAGTGTCGGCGTCGGCTGGGGCTCCACCGCAACCGCGAGTGTCGGTTCCGCAGTCTCAGGAATGGTGGTTTCAGAAACAACGGGTGCTCCCGGAAGCGGGGTGATTCTGGTGCCGGGCAATGGAATGGGGCTCGGCGCCAACGGTTCGACGGCTGTAGGGACGGGGATCGACACCACTTCCGGTGGATCGTACGTCTTCGGTTTCGTGGGAGTCAGCAGCACGATCGTGATCACGACCGAGGCCACGAGAACAACCGAGATGAGTGCGTAGCGTGCGTTCATGACCCGAAACCCTAATTGACTCTCAGACGAGCACAGAGTGTCCCTCGGAAGCTCTGTTCAGTCTCTCTGACCTGTGGTGTGTGAGAACAAGCTACCCCTCCCGAAAAGTCTGGGGGAGGTTGGGAGGGGGTTGTCAACTCACGCCACAATACATACCGCAGCAATCCGACAATCTATCTGAAGATACTTCTGAAACGTCTCTCGGCCGTTCCATGTCACGGAAGCGCCTTTTGGCGTCTGTGACGGCCCACCGAGGGTAGATAAAAAGAGGCGGTGAACCCATGGGATTCACCGCCTCGCATTCGGTTAAGTTTGTCGACCTCGGCTATTGAATGTTGAGCTCGATTGCACCGCGTGCCGTTATGAGAGTTTCGCCATAGGCTTCGATCACATAATCGCCCGGGGCGGTGACACGGATCGCCGCATCGTCCTCGTTCGGCTGTCCGCGGAACCCGGCCGGGAGTTTGGTCACGGTTTCGCGGAGCCCGCCCGGTCCGTCAATACGGAATGCCGGGTTGAGGACACCACCGTCGTCGGTGAACCGGATCGTTGCGGTTTCGCCCGCGTTCAGCGTGAGCGTGAACGTCTCGTAGACACCCGGATCGTTCGGGTTGCCCGCGAAGCAGAAGACCTCTGTCCGGAACGTGCCATCCACCTGGGCGTCTCCGTCACGCAAGTTCGGCCATGCCGGTTGTGCGGCCAGGTAGGTCAGACCGTAGCGGCCGAGTGACAGGTCCGGGCCACCACTGACATCCGCAGTACCCGAAGCCAGGTCGGTGCTCAGCTGCGCGTCGTCTGTCGGACCGCTGTTATTGTCGCTACCGACCTCGACACCCGCACTGTTCAGAATGGCCAGATACGGATCCAACGCGCTACCGACACCGCCGCCGAGGGCTGCGAGGGCTGGATCGTAGTCATCCAGAACGAACCAGACGTCGCCGCCGGTATCGTTGTTGAACTCGAAGCTATCCACCTGACCGGCGGAGGCGATGTCACTCTCGAAGCGCTCACCCAGTGAGATGGTTCTCACGTTCGTGACGTTGCCTTCCAGAGTGAGCAGGAAGCGGTTGAAGGCCGGGCTCGCGAATGGCGAGTTGCTGACCTGGATGATGTAGACGCCTGTCGCTGGTGCCGAGTCGAGAACCAGGTACGCGTCATCGTCTGGGCCGCTGTCGTCGTCTTCGGCAATCGCGAAGTTATCCGGGCCGAACAGTTCGACGAACGGATCGAGTGACGTGCCGGACTGATCGAGCGCCAACTTGTCGGAGACTCTGATCGCGATCCGGTCGCCCGCTTCGGCGTAGAAGCCGTATTCGGCAATCTCCATGGTCGTAGTGACCCGGCCGTAAACCTGCTGACCGAAGTTGATCATGGTCACACCCGGCTCAATCGCGCCTTCCACCACCGAAAGCGTATACGTGCCCGTGGTTCGTCCACCCGAGGCGGCTCCGCCTCGCACAGACACGCGGTACACACCGGCGGGAAGTGTCAGCACGGATAGTGCGTCGTCTTCCGGTCCGCTGTCGTCATCGGAGACCACCAGGTTTCCGTCGTTGTCGAAGAGATCGAACGCCGGATCGAGGGCGCCGCCGTCGTCACCGACCGCGATCGAGAGAATCTGGTTGGTCGGGTTGTCGAACATGACATCGTCGGTCAGACCGGCGAATACGATGAACCCGGAGGTATGGAACGGCGGCTGCGGCAACGCGATCGACAGTGTCGGTGTCGGTGTTGGCGTATCCGTCGGTGTATCGGTCGGCGTGCTTGTTGCCGTCGGTGTCGGTGTATTGGTCGGTGTATCCGTCGGAGGTACCTCAGTTGCGGTATCCGTCGGTGTATCGGTCGGCGTATCCGTCGGCGGTACTTCCGTTGGCGTATCCGTCGGTGGTACGTCAGTCGGGGTCGCTGTCACGGTCTCCGTTGGTGTGTCGGTCGGGGCGACCGCTGTGGCCGTCGGGGTCTCCGTTGGCGTATCCGTCGGTGGTACGTCAGTCGGGGTCGCTGTCACGGTCTCCGTTGGTGTGTCGGTCGGGGCGACCGCTGTGGCCGTCGGGGTCTCCGTTGGCGTATCCGTCGGTGGTACGTCAGTCGGGGTCGCTGTCACGGTCTCCGTTGGTGTGTCGGTCGGGGCGACCGCTGTGGCCGTCGGGGTCTCCGTTGGCGTATCCGTCGGTGGTACGTCAGTCGGGGTCGCTGTCACGGTCTCCG
>CAYTDF010000187.1:0-3965 GCA_964436365.1 uncultured bacterium
GTGCTTGACCCAGCCACCGACCTCCTTGGCCGTGAGGTCGATCCGCGCGTCGGTCAGTTCGAGTTCGCCGGACGCCGTCGCAATTGGAAGTTCTAGCAAAGGAACCAGCGTGATATGCGCCACGACGGGAAGCGGCGAAGAGACCGCAGCCTCGATTCGATACTCCAGAGTCCGGTCGTCGATGGGGACAATCCGGATACGGCATGTTTCGGGCCCATACGTCAAATCCAATTCCGCCGGTTCTCCTCCGTGCACCGCGGTCAGTGTAGCTTCCTTGGGGATGTGATAGAGTTCGCCTTTGGGCTTGAAATCGGGGTCGGTGTCACCGGGGGTATGACGGAGCAGGGAGAGATCGCCCACCGTGAAGTTGCTCCACCCGGGCTGAAGTTTTGTGTTGCCTCCACCGAGAATAAGGCCCGTCTTGTCGTGATAGACGCTAACCAGGTTCTGCCGGTCCTGAATCCATCGACTCTTCGGAAGCGGCGCGGTATAAGCCGAAAGACAGACAAACCACGGTCCGTCTTCGATCACGGCGGCACGGTCTTCACTTTTCTCAGAAAGAACAAAGATACCTCCAAGATATTCACGCTCGTCTATCGTTCCCTCCTGACCGTATAGCAGCAACGATGCAATCAAATCCGGTGCGAGTTTCTCCCACTCATAGAAATCCCACTGCGCTTTCAGGTAGGTCCGTCCGTCGCGCGTGAAGGTGAAGCCCGCATTCCCGGGGCTGACCCGACGGTGATACGGGTTCCTCTCGTCGATGGTCTCGACCTGATGGCCGTTGGGGTAGGTGAAGTATCGGTGGAACCGCGCACCTTTCTCCAACGCGGGCAGCACACGCGAATCTCCGGTCAGCGCGTAATAGGTTCCCAGCGCGTCGAGATAGACGAAGTTATAGCCGACAACGGGACCCAGGTTCTCCGACCAGTACCCGCCCTCCGATTGCTCCCCGGCGACCTTCAGCAGAAACGCCGCCGCCCGCTCCGACCAGTCCGGCCGCTCCAACGCCTGTCCGGCAATATACAAACCCATGGCGTGATGGGCGGGGATATTGTGAACGTCGTGCAGCTGCTGTTCCAGAATCCGGCTGTAGCCGAGTGTCAAAGCCTCGACCTAAGCCTTGCGCCGGGGAGCGGGCATATCGTCCGCAATCAGCGCGTAGGCCCGAATCCACCGAGAATACGTCCAAGGCATGTGGATGGGGCCCCAGGTACTCCCATCCTTCTTCCGAAACTCCCAGCGCCCCTCATCGTCCGTATCCGCGATCAGAGCCTCTCCGGCCTTCATGATGATTTCGAGGAGTTTGGGGTCCTTGTAGTAGGCGTTCTCTTCGGATCGGCTAGCGTACGCCACGGCCAACGGAAACATCCGCTCTTGGTCGCGGCAGATCCAGATGCCGGTACCGAAATGCCCGGTCTCTGCGTCGAAGGTCTCGAGAAGTCCCGGCACCTTATCGACGAGTTGTTTCAGTAGTCTCTCTTTGTAAACGAGATCCGCCCCGGCGGCCGGAAGTCCCATCACAAACAGGGTTAATACTGTCATACAAGCGGCACGCATCGCGTCACCTTCTTTCATCGAGTGCTCTACAAAACGCCACAAGACGGACGGTTACTTCGCGTTGAGAATAGCCTTCACCGGAATGCGAGTCGCCCGGCACTGCGCCCGGGAGCCGTCGTAGGTCGTGGCTGACTTCCCCGCCCAATAGTGGACGATGACGAGATTCTCACCGAGCACAACAGCGCTCGGATATCCGAAATCACCGGCAACCGGCTCCGTCAGCCGTAACTGCGTGTCGGTATCCCAGGTCTTGCCATTGTCGCGGGAGAGAATCCCACGGATATCCTTTTCTGGATCGTGCCGGTTGCCGTAGATCATCAAGACGACGCCCTGCCCGAGTTGAATCAAGTCGGCGGGATGCTCGCCGCCGTTCTTCGTGCCCACGCCGATTGGCTTCCAGGTTCGGCCCGCGTCGGTGCTTCGATAGAGGTGGAGGTTCGAGATCGGCCGAGCCGCGCGCGCGGCGGCGAGAAGCGTCCCGTCGTCCAACTCCAGGAACGTCGTCTCATTGCGATCGGCCGCGACGAAGGAGGGGTCGCCCCAGGTCACGCCATTGTCGGTGGAACGGAGCGCGTACGAGAAGTCCCGCATGCCTTCTTCTTTCGGGATGATCCCCGGGACCTTCGGCGCGTACGCTCCATACACGTTCTGGAGGTAGGTCCCATCCTTCAGCCGGATGATCCGTCCGTAAGGCGAAGTCTTTTCCAAGCCCTCGTATCGGAGCGGCTGCAACGACGACCAGATAACGCCCGCGTCATCGGAATAGAGCTGAATATCCCGTGCCAGGCCCAGCTTGGGATCGTAGATATGGTCTCCGTTGTACCCGGCTTGGTGGTGAATACCGAGCAAGATGCGCCCCTCGGGGGTGATACCGAAAGCCGGGTTCCGGTCGTCGGCGGATGTATCGACCGCCGTACGCTTTCCAGACCAGGTGAGCCCATCGCGGGAGAAGAGCAGATCGAGGCGACCACCGTTACCGAGATGACCACCGCCGCCCCGCAGCACGACGGCCAGTTCTCCGTTGGGCATTCGATCCATCACCGGGAAGTACCCCTGGCCGTGAACGACGACGGTGGATTCGACGCCGGGAGCCTGCGTCAAATCGATAACGTTCGGTGTTTGTGAGATCAGGACAGTCAACGCGATTGCAAGAGCAGCCATAGCCAGTCTCCTTCAAGAATATCCCCGTGTGAAAGCGCGCGCCTTCAACGGAACGTACAAGCAACATACAGTACCACTGTGTGGGAAAACGACTGTGGATGCAAGGTCGCACAAAACGATGGCACGAGAGACCGTGCAGCCCCGGCCGGTGGAGACTCACGAGCGTCACCGCTATACTGACCGCAGGAAACGAAAGGATAACGTCACGCTTCAGTGGTCTGTGGAGAAGCGAGGCGCGAATAGAGAGATGAATCCCAATCACACAAGAGAAAAGAGAACGGTGCACATCGCACTCGGCGCGGCGGTCGGCCTCATGCTCTGCACGGCGGCCTGTACACAAGAAAAGAGAGGCACCGCGCTCGCAAAACACGTGTTCCACAAACTGTCCGCTCGCGACACCTCCGGCGCACAGGAGGGTCAATGGAGCGTCGACTGCGAGGGGACCTATGGCGGTCATCTCCAAGGCATCGCGACGGATGGTGAGAAGGCGATCTACTGGTCGCATACCGTCGCGTTGGTCAAGACAGACTGGGACGGCAAGATCCTGGCCCATGCGACCGTGCCCACCCACCACGGCGACCTGACCTACCACAACGGCAGAGTGATTGTCGCCGTCAACCTCGGTAAGTTCAACCAAGAAGCCGGGAAAGCCGATTCCTGGGTGTATGTATACGACGCGAGGGACCTCAAGTTTCTTTCCAAACATTCGGTCCAGGAGGTCGTGCACGGCGCGGGCGGTATCGCTTACCACAAGGGGCGGTATGTGATCGGCGGCGGTCTTCCTGAGGGGTATACCGAAAACTACGCGTACGAATACGATAAGAATTTCAAATTCATCCGCCGGCACACGATCGAGAGTGGTTACACTCGCCTCGGCATCCAAACAGCTTCGTACTTCAACGGGAGTTGGTGGTTCGGCTGTTACGGTAGCCCAAAAAACCCGGGCTTGCTGCAAACAGACATGGCGTTTCAGCTAGCAGAGAAATGCGAAACGAACTTCAGCTACGGGATTATCGGTCTCTCGCCGGACGTATTCTTGCGGGGAGAATGTTTTGAGCGTAGTCGACGTGGTCGCGTGACCGCGACTCGAATGGAGACCCAAGAGGACGAACGGTAAGCCGCGCCTGTGCGCCCCGCTCATCGCAGAGACGGCAGTTCGGGAGAGATGACCTTCGCAAAACGTGCCAACGCCGAGAGGTCGAAGCGCTGCCGAACGACAGACGACTCCAGCAACCCGCGTGCAC
>CAYTDF010000187.1:3975-8317 GCA_964436365.1 uncultured bacterium
GTCGTAATGCGCGAGGAGCGGAGCCACGTCACCGGCCGCCGATTTGGGTTGCGTTGCCCAAACCCCGGGCGCTCGGGTAGCGAGCAACTCTTCAAGCGCGGCCGGACAGATATCCGGCGATTCAGGCCGAACCACCAACCAAGAGACGTGTGGCGCCCACCTCATCGCGGCCAGCACTCCCGCCATGGGACCTGGCACATCCGGAACGTCACAGAGCACGGGGAGTTCTCCCGGGTTCGCCCATCCCGGCCGATAGCCCACCAGCACGACTCTCTCCGTGCATCCCTGCAAGAGCTCGACCGTTCGTTCGAGCTCAGTCCGGTCGTCTTCATTCAGCAGTACGCATCCAAAGACGGGAGGCTTTTGCCACCGCCGGGGGAGCCATTCTTGGATGAACGTGAGAAAACGTTCGGGGCGGCGGTCGTCACGTTCGAGCGCCTCTAGCACACCGGTGACGCCCAGGGGGACGTCCTTTTCGTCAGGACCGTGGAGCCAGAACTTGGGGAGAGGAGAACTCTTGTGCCCTTCGACCAGAACGAGGTCGTGGCACGAAGCGCATTCAAGAATTCGATCCGCAAAATCACGGTTCGGGTCGCGATGTGTGCGTGAGAATTCTTCTTCGGGCGACTGCAAGAGAATGTCCGCGCCAACCCGGAACAGTCGGTCGCTATCCTTCCCTGGCCGGTCCACATCAACGCCATGCACATCGCGCTTCATGATCGCAACGCACAAACCTTGCGCGCGAAGTTTGGGCACGACCGCCTCCAACAGGGTGGTCTTCCCCGAACCGCTCCAACCACAAACTGCCAACACCGGCCACCGCTCAAACATCGGTCGTCTCTATTTCATCGCTTTCGTGCAGGATCGAGAGAGGCTCTATCCCCCAATATCGGACATCGTTTCGGAAATGGCAAATTGCCCGGCATCCGAATGGGCGGCAGTGTCGTTCCGCTTGAGCCGCAAAGTGTCGAGCACACTCTCGATCAACCGGTCTTCGTCGCCTATCAACGCTCGAATACGGGGTCCTTCGCCACGCGCCAAACAACCGATCAGTCGTCCCGTGGCCGTCAGACGCAGACGGCGGCATCCCGTACAGAACGGCGCTGTGTAAGAAGAGATAAAACCGACAACACCTTTCCGGCCCTCACGGTCGGTCGCGGAATAGTCCCGGCTAGAGGCACCCGCTCGACCGGGTATCGGCTGCAGATCGAACGACCCCGCGAGTTTCGATTGAACCTCGGCGGTAGAGACCAGGCGGTCGCGGAAAGGGGCCTTCGAGACGCCGATGGGCATTAGCTCCAAAAACCGCGTAACGCACCCCCGCGCCAGACCGTATCGCGCCACATCGACGACCTCGTCATCGTTGATATCTTTCAAGACCACCATATTCAGTTTGACGCAACTGAAGTTCTGCGCCACAGCCGTATCGATACCCTCCAGCGTGCGTTGGAGCTCACCCACACGTGTCAGATGAAGAAATGTCCCGCGATCGAGGCTATCCAAACTCACGTTGACACGTGTGAGCCCCGCACGCTTCAACTCCGTAGCGGTTTCGGCCAGTCGCTGCCCGTTCGTCGTCAATACGATCTCGGGGATAGACTCGGCGTGGAGACTGCGTATAAACTCGACAATCCCGGGGCGCAACAGCGGATCGCCACCGGTAACGTGCACTTTGGACAGGGGAAAGACGTTGCGGAGAGTCCGAACGAAGCGGACGATCTCCTCGTAGCTGAGTATTTCGTTACGCGGCCGTTTCGCGATGCCCTCCTCGGGCATGCAATATCCGCAACGCAGCTGACAGCGGTCGGTAACCGACAGCCGGAGCGCCAGCGGGCGCTCCCGGTCCGGGGCATTCATACAATGGGTCTCCTTTCCAAAGCCGGGAGGCCGGGTTGTTTCCCTCCCGACCCTATCGCCCGGATGTCCATAGCCCAGAGGGGCCTTGGGACAACCGGGTCGGAGACATTTTCGCGCTCGACACGGCCTCTCTCTTGCCGCGTTCTCCGATCATCTTAAACGAGCGAGCGAGCCATATATAGGTTGCTGGAATAGGCCTCGGCGTTACAACCAAGGAAGAACTGCACCACACGCAGCATGTATTCGTCCCTAAGAATGACTGTGGCGCCCCAAGAAGGGACGCCACAGTGTCACAGAGGTATTTGTGCCTGAGGTCTCGGCAAAGAACAGCGGCAAGCCGAGCCGGGTACCGTCATCAGTCGAACAGACTCCAACCGTCGACGTCCGAATCGCCGCCCGGAACGTCAAGCGACTTGAGCTCTGCCGCACGTGCGGAAGAATACTGCAGAGCCGGAAAATCCAAGACCGATTTCGAACTGTGGCAATCGGCGCACTGCAGAGCCCCCTCACGCTTGATGGCGTGACTCAGACTGACGAACGAACCGGTGACGGTCGTTGGGGCCATGTCGTTGATGAAGTTGGGATCGTTGGGATTATCGGGCAGGTCCAATCCCGCCGGGGAGCCGCTCCACATTTGGCTACCCATTCCGATCAGCTCTTCCGTTGTCATCGAACCCGGATTCTGTCCGCTGAAGAGCATCGCCTGTTTCCCAAGCCCGAGGCTGGCGGCATCGGCGACGTTGCCCGTGGCCAGATAATGTTCTTTGTCGAACGCAATCAGATTCGGGAAGTTACCCAAAACCGCGATCTCCTCATCGGTCAATCCTTCGGGCCGCATGAATCCGAAGGCGATCATCGTCTCGGACATCGCCTGCATCGCACTCAACATCGTGAACTGCTCGTTGTACTCCGGATCGACGTTGATGCCTTTCCGGTCGAGAACCATCCCGCTGATCGTCTGGCGGAAAGGGTAGATCTTCGCGTTGGGCGAGGCTTTGGTGGTGGGCATGAAATCCCAAGCGTCAGGATCATGGACGGGTTCCGCCAACATACTGGCGTTGCCGTTGAACCAGCGGTAAACGGGCCGCTGGTCGTAATCGCCCTGGAAATCGGAGTAGGGTTCGAACTTCCCTGTCGTTTCGTCAAAACTCGGCACGTTGGCTTCGGGACCTTCCGTCATCCCGTACGTGGAAGTCCAGACACGCCGTGCAACACCCGATGTGTACGGAATGTGACAGGTTTCGCAGGCGATAAATCCGGTGTGGGCATTGTACGAGGCGAGCTCTCCCTCGTGCGGTGCATCGCCGTGGCAGTTGTTACAGTCCACTTCGACATCCTGCCGTTCCCATCCGTGCATATCCGAGACACGCGAACCGCGCGCGATTTTATGCTCTTCGGTCAAATGGCACTGGGTGCAGCGCATTCCCGCCGCGGCGTGGACATCGTGTTCGGGCTCGTAGGGCGTCCCACGTTTGTAACCCGGATCGGCCTGTCCGTGCTCGTGGCAACGGTAGCACGAGTGGCTCGATACGGAGCCGCCCACACTCTGCGCGGCACGAAGAGTACGATCTTGATGCCAATAGCGCATGCCGTCCTCATCGGTCTGCAGGGTACGTTTCCCGGCGGATTCAAACTCGCCATAGGAGCCGTCGCCATCCATATCGTAGTTCCCATCGGACGCGTGGCAGATCAAGCAGTCGATGCTGTCGCGTTGCGCCTGGGTGTACTGGCCGGTTTGCATATCGGGAAAAGGCAGAAACGTGCTGACGTGGCACTTGCCGCACGCCGTCGAGTCTGTGTGCCCCCCAAAATCGGCCGTGAAGTTCACGATGGAACTGCTGCCGACAAGCGCGCAGAACCGGTCGAGCATTCCGTGCGACCCGCCGCCCGGCCAAGCCACTTTGTCGTTCGGGGTCCGCCATGTGAAGTGGACACTCTCCATCACCTGGTCGATCTTCCCTGTGTGGCACTGCTCGCATGTCTTGGAGCCTTCATACTGGGCGATAAACAAAGAATGGTCCGTCTCTCCATAGGCACAAACGCCCGAGAAGAGAAATAGAGCCGCAATTGCCCATGCGGTCAGGGGTAGCATTCGATTGCTGTTACGTTTCCTCATTGTCTCAAACTCTCCTTCCAGCCGAGTTATCCAGGGACAACCGAAGGCACAGCAAAATCGCTCACCCACAGCGGTATTAGATTTCGGTGAATACTGGACGAAGAATAGGAGGCGGCTACGCACGTGTCTGTTAACTGTTTTACACTTCCAAAAAAAGAAGTCGAAATTCAGGAGGAATTTCCCGTCACAATAGAAATCAGACGTTCCGCGTCAAGGAGATGAAACACTTTACGACGAAATTCAATTATCATTTGGCGGCGAAGGGAGTTAATTGCCTTGCTTACTGAGACTCGACTGGCTCCAACGACCTCCGCGATGAGTCAATCCCATTTCTAGTTGATTTTAGGCGGCTCCTTCTGTCTTCATTTC
>CAYTDF010000188.1:0-8315 GCA_964436365.1 uncultured bacterium
CCGCACTTCTAAACCGCCCTCAACACCGCCGCACTTCTCGACCGCCGTTTACATCCAGATCACCGCCGTCCAGGAAGTGCGCCGCAGCGATGTACAAGGGGATGTTTCTCTCTTCTCCGTAGCGTTTCTTCTTCCGGGAGTTCGCGCCCTGTTCGTTCGCCTCTGATCCGTCGGCAAGTTGCCGGTCGATCTCTTGTAGCAGCGCGACCGCCTCCGCGTGACGTTTGTCGGTGATCAAACAGAAGGCTTTGGCGATCTGCTTGTATTCAGGATGCTTGGGAATTTCAGCGAGCTGTGGATAGACATCCTCCATCGCCAAAGATTCCGGTTTGTCAAGCCTCAGGTTCCAGAGCCGGAAGAAGAGGTAGCTCATCATGTTCCATTCGGCATCCGGTATGGGATTGTGAGGACCGGTCGTCACTTTGTATTCGAGGATCGCCGCGTCTTCATTACGCCCGACTTCCTCCAAACCGTCGGCGTAGTAGCGGAACGCCAGTTCTCTGCTGCTGTCACCGGGTGTCTTCCACTTCCGCTCTATCGCGGTCCGGAACAAGGAGTCCGCAGCGGTATCTTCCCCCTGGCGTAAGAGCATTCGGGCGCGTGCCTGCCAGGCTTTGCGGACGATAGGATCGTCCGTGTCGACGTCTTTCCTGCGTACCAGGCCATCGAGAGCCTCGAGCGCGTCATCCGTGCTATCCAGCGTCTTCGAAGTCTCTAACAGGTCGCGGATGGCTCTGCCGACAACCTGTTCGTTGGTCGCACTCCTGACCTGGGTCAGCGCACGTGCGTAGCGGTTTTGGAACGAGAGTTCCCTTTTGCCGTGTTGATAGGATTCCAGAGACCGCGCGACGCCGTTCTCTGAAGCATCACCGCTGGCTCCTTGAGTCAGTCCTGCTTGTGTCATACCAAAGCACAACAGGATTGCGAATACGCTCAACATGATCTGTTTCATTGTTTCGACCTCGGCTTTCTTTGTGGACAGAGCTATCCCGGACCGGGTTCCCCCCCGCGCTCTTCACTTTGTTCTCTGCTTGAAAACAACGAACTGTCACTTCGCGCCAGCCACTCGGAGACACACGTTCCCCGTCTCCGAATTGGGAGCACGGTGTATCCAGTTTCGGTGGGTCGGAACGACCCACCCTACCGGCTGCATTATACGTATGTGTTAATTACACGCTGCCTCCAGATGCGCCGGGCCGTCCCGGCATGGGGTAGAGGTTTTCCTTGGGCAAAGGTATCCCATCGCTTCATCCTCCTTCGAACGAAGTTCGCGGTTCGACCGCCACACACAGCCGCCCCCGGTGGTGGGTAGTGGGTACCAACCCCGCTTATGTACATACATTATCACACACGCATTGCGGGAGTCAACCACTTTCGTGAATAATCGTCTACTTTGGTACGATTTTCCAGCCTCAGAAGAACAACTGTATCGCTAAGCCGTTACCCTCGTGATACTTAGAGCTACTTGTGAAATCATTCTCCTTTCAATGAGAATTTGCGTGAAGTTGTACTTGGTCCGTTGTCCCAAAATCCGCCCAGGCTGTGCCGCGCCTGGCCTGAGCGTGTTCTTGTGCACTAGCGCCATGGTACGAGGAGTCCTGCGGAATGTGCGGCAGTGTGCCCGCGCGCTTCTCTTCTTTACCTTCCTCTCGATCCAGGGCACGGCGCAGCGTCAATCATCGTTACCGATCCACCTGGCGTGAAGAAACCCGCGCCATCCAGATTGTCTCTCGAAAGTTCTCCATATAGCGCACACATTGCCAGCCGAGCGAGCCCCCATATCAACCCGTAGGGTGGGTCGTTAGCGAGCGTAGCGAAGCGTTGACCCACCGGAGGACTACCTGGCGTGAAGATATCCGTGTCATCCGTGACTCAAACGGACAGACAAACAGGCCCCTGTCTCTGTTGTGCTGGCCCATTCCAACCCATTTCGTGGCCTTCGTGGTTTCTTCGCGCCCTTCGTGGTTCAATAGCACAAAGAACCTTCCCTTAAGTTCACAGCTGAACTAGGGATTGGGGCCGCCAGTCGCCCAGTGGACGATTGCGAGGCAAAGACGGAACTTCGGTGGCGTTGAGGAAAAGGCCCATCCAGGAAAGAGACGTCTTCTAACCGGACATAGATTTTGGGATATCCATGATAGGTTTCCTTGTGATGAATCGTTTGTTTTTGGGAGTTTAGTGAGAACCGATGCCGAATATGCAAAACGAAACAGCATCCTCCACCTCGAAGGAACCCGAACTCCGCGCGGAACTGGGCCGCCGAGCATGGCGTACCGCGAGCGCGCGCCTTCTCGACCTGGCGCTGGTACTGCTCAGCCTAGCCGCTGCCGGTGCGCTGCTGGCGGAGCGGGCTGTCGCGCTCGGCGCTGGGTTTACCACCGCCAATATGCTCGGAGTGGCGTGTGGTGGGCTTGTCGCGCTGATCTTGGCGCTCACCGTACTGACCCTGCGCCGAGAGGGAGCGGGGCGGAGCGCGCATGCCACGCGTCTCGATCGAGAAATTGAAGGCGCGGCCGACCGCTTCCACACCGCTTGGCGTTTCGAGTCTCATAAGCCGGAACCGCATCTCGGTTTCTCCGAAGACCTGATCGCGGCCACCAACGACTGGTGCAACCGAGAACTGCGCGAGCATCCCCTGCGGTTCGAGAATGGCCGGAGTGGCCTTCGGCTCTGTTCCGCGGCTCTGATCGCCGCCGCCTTCCTCACTTTCTTCGCTCTACCCCGCGCGGCCGAACGGCGGACCCGACTCGGTCAGGCCCTGGTCTGGCTTCATCGTGAATCCCCGGCCCATGCGCTTACCGCTCGAATGGACTCCGGGAATCTGGTCGTGCCACGTGGAAGTTCGGCCACCGTCTGGGTCGATGCCCTTGCGGGAAGCACCGCCAGAGAGGGCGCAATTGAAGAGAGGCCAGATGAGAAGAACCCTGTGGCAGTGGATATCGGCACCGGAGCGATGTGGCGCAGGTTTGACGCGACCCACTCGCCCGCCCGGCGCTGGGAACTCACGATTCCCGCTGTCGTTTCACCCGTTCGCTATTCATTCAGCGGCCGCGATTGGACCACTCCCCTGCGGAGCATCGAGGTGGTCGATCCGCCCAGGCTCGAACGGCTCCATTGGGAGATCGTGCCTCCGGCGTACACCCACAGGCCCAAGAGAGAACTCGACCGTGAAGTCTGGGACCTGACCGTCCCCCAGGGGGCGGAACTGATCGTCCAGATTCAGAGCGACCAGGCGTTACGGGAGGCGAAATTGCACCTCGGCCAACGCCACGCTCCACTCCTGCCCAAACCGGACAACCCACGAAGTTGGGCCGCACAGACCTCATCAGGCGCGGGTGGCCCGTTTTCTCTGACGCTAGTCAATGAATTGGGGCTGCTGACCCACTCGGCGACGGGGCAGCTCTCGATCGTCCGCGACGCGACACCGAGTGTCGTTCTGCTCGGCCCCGGGCCGGTGACGAAGATCGAGGGCAACGAAACCGTCGAGATACGGGCGCTGGCCAAGGACGACTATGGCGTCGGTGTGGCCGTGCTGGTCACTGAAAGAAACACCGAGAACTCGACACGAGCCAAACGCACGCTCTGGACTTCAGCGTCTATGGTTTCCGACGCGACCCGGGTCAGTCTCGAGGTTCGGTTGGACATGGAACCCTTCGACCTCTACCCGGGTGATGAGGTGATGTACTGGCTCGAGGCGACCGACACCGACGGTGTTAATGGCCCCAAGACAGGCAAATCGGACGCGCAAGTGATTCGCTTCCCGAGCCTGGCCGAAGTCTACGACGAGCTGTTCGCGGAAGAGGAGGGGAAGGTTCTCGGGTTTCAGGAACTCCTCGACGAGCAACGCGGCTTGAGCGATCGAGCGCGCGAAACCGCACAGGATATCCGTGACCGGCTTGAGCGAGGGGAGGAACAGCCTACGCCCGAGGATGTCTGGGAAGAGCGCCGCGAGATACAGGAGATGAAGGAACGGCAGGAGGAACTGTTGGACGAGTACGAGACCATCCAACAGGCGCTGGAGGAGATGGTTGCCGAGCCGCCTTCTACTGTCGAGAGGGAGACCGGTCTTACCCCCGAGGTCTTTGAAAAACTCGAACGCATCCAGGAGTTGATGAGCGATCTCGTCGATGAAGAGGGTAAACAACTACTTGAGAAAATCGGGGAAGTAGTCGACCAGATGGCGACGGAGATATCTCCCGACGATCTAGACGACATGGCCTACTCCTTTGAGGAATACGAAGAAGACCTCGATCGTACGCTGGAGCAGTTGCAGCGGGCGTTTCAGGAACGTGAACTGAAGGGTCTATCGCAGGTGGCTAACGACCTCCAGCGCCGCCAAGAGGCGCTTCAGTCGGAAACACAACGACTCAGTGAGAGCCTGGACCAGACGCAGAGCCAGGAGTCCGGCCAGGAGTCTGAACAGAAGGCGGGGGCGACCGAACAACAAGAGAAGACCGCCCAAAGGCTCGCCGAGCGCCAAGAGCAGCTTCGGCAGGACGCTGAAGCGCTGCTCGAAGCCATGGAAAAGACGGCCCAAGGCATGGAAGAGCAAAACCCTGCCATGGCCGAAGAACTCCGCGAGGCCCGCGAAAAGGCGTTGAGAGAGCAGATGGGGCAGACGATGCAGGAAGCCTCTCAGAGTCTCGCGGAGATGCAGCCCGAAGAGGCGAAAGAGAAACAAGAGGCGGCGCAGCAATCCCTTCAGCAGCTCGCAATGCAACTCAGCGAGAGTCAGAAGCAGCCCAGTGGTGGTATGAGTCTGGAGATCGACTTCAGCGCGATGGAGGAGTTCTTCCAAAGGGCGCTTTTCCTCTCCAAGTGGCAGGAATCGCTCATCACCTCCAAGTTTGCCGGCCGCCGGAGTCTGCGCTCACTCGAAGAGGAGGGATACTGTCGATTAGAGGCTCGGCGACTGGCCTCGCAGTGGGATGAGTGGAGTCGATCGAATCCCTTCTTGGAGGCATCTGTCAGCAAGGAGTTCGATGCGGCCGCGAGAGCCATGGTCGATGCCATGCGGCAGGGCGAAGGCAGAGTCTGGATCGGATACGGACACCCGGAACGAGCTCTCACCCATCTCAATCGCTCTTTGTGGATTCTGCACCGGAACCTTCGCAACCTTGCCATGCAAGCTAGCGGGGGGGGGAGTGCGGAGCAACTCATGAACCAGCTCCAGCAACTCGCACAGCGGCAAAAGCAACTGAATGAACAGTCCGAGCAGATGGATGGCAACCGGATGCAACAGGAGGAGGGCCTCCGTCAGGCCTTGCGCCGTATGGCCCAACAGCAGGCTCAGATTCGGCGCGAAATACAGCGTATGATGCGTCAATTCCAGCACTTACAGGAGATGCAGGGCCGGTTGGAGCATCTCGCTGCGGAGATGCGTGAGATCGAAGCGAAACTCCAGAGTGGCAATCTCGATTCTGAAACTCGCGACCGCCAGAACAAACTGCTCATGCGCATGCTCGATGCGCAAGTCTCGCAAGAACAAGATCTTATAGGACGTCGACGACGCGCCGAAACCAGCGAAGAGGCCACCAGCCAGCCCGCCGGTGACGAAATTCGTCTCCTTGGCGACCCCGATCGGACCGCACAGGTTGACGACACCTCACCCGAATCGAACATCCCTCCCGCCTATCGTGGATGGGTCCGAACTTATCTACGGGAGCTGAACCGCCTCCAAGGGAGTCCCACACCTTGACTTACGTGAAAGAACAGCACCGACCGGCACACCAATTAAGCCGCCCTTTCTGGCTAGTTTTGGTCTGCGCAGGGCTCTCGCTGGCCGCCTGCGAGAAGAGTGGCGGGGGAGAGAGCGGCGATCCGCTCTCGCGTGAATCGCTGGGGCTCCCCGAGCACGCTCTGGGGGCGCTCCGTCTCTCGGCGATGACTGTCGGGGGGATCGAAATTGTGGTCGAATTGGCGGTAGAGCCCAAAGAACAGGCCCAAGGGCTCATGTATCGCACATCACTGCCCGAAAACCACGGAATGCTCTTTGTCTATCGGCAAGAGGATTTTCTCAGTTTCTGGATGAAGAACACCCGGCTGCCACTCTCTATCGCCTTTATCCGAGCCGATGGAACCATCGATGTGATCCGTGACATGGAGCCGTTTGACGAACGCACCCACCATTACTCGGTGCATCGCTGTCTCTATGCGTTGGAGATGCCCCAGGGCTGGTTCGATACACACAGCATCAAGTCCGGAGACACCGTGACTCTCCCTCCCGAGGCCGTTGAGCCGTAGGCCAGCCTCTACCTTCTACGAACACTACGCTGCAAAAGGGCGCATACGAGCCACTGGGTACGTGAACTCCGAGTTCGAGCCGGTTGGCGAGTTGTACGAGAACCGGTACTCTTTCCTCGTCAATTCGTTGTATTGGATGGAGAATGACGATGAAGAATCTTCAAGTACCCCCGCGAGGGTATTTCCGGTCGAGAAATTCAATGTGGCTGCTTATTGCCGCAGTCTGTATCTGCTCCTGCGGAGAGCAGGAGCCCGCGCCAACAGCGCCGGTTGCGCCGTCCAGCAAAGGCGAGGCTTCCGTTCAGCGCCTCGACGGTACCCGGGTAGGCGTTTCCCTTCTGAACCGTACACACCAGTTCTATCAGGATCTGGAGGAAGGCCTCCGGGCGGAGGCCGCGCGGTACGGGATCGAACTGCTTATCGAGTCGGCCGAGGGCGACTCCAATAAGCAAGTCGATCAACTCGATAACTTCGTGGCCCAAGGCGTGAACGCGATCGTCGTTTGCCCGTGCGACACCGAGAGCATTGGGAGCACGGTCAACCGTGTGAACAAGGCGAACATACCCGTTTTTACCGCCGATATCGCGGCCGCGGGGGGCGATGTCGTCTGCCATATTGCGAGCGATAACGAGCAGGGTGGACGATTGGCAGGCGAGGCGATGGTCCAGGCTTTGGGACCCGACGGCGGCAAGATCGTGATTGTGGACGATCCGACCCGCAGTTCGGTTGTCGATCGTGTGAGAGGTTTTCTCGAAGTGATCCAGAATCACCCTGAAGTCCAAGTTGTGGGGCGGCAATCTGGGGACGGCTGGCGGGATAAGGCCCACGACACGATGGAGAATCTTCTTCAGGCCCACACCGCTCTCGACGGTGTGTTCGGGATCAACGACGACACAGCGCTTGGCGCGCTCGGCGCTATCGAGTCGGCCGGTCGAAAAGGCGAGATGATTATCATCGGCTACGATGGGACTACGGAAGCGCGCCGCCACATCGATGCGGGCGATATCTACGCCGACGCGGTTCAGTTCCCAGATAAGATCGGCCGCCTTACCGTGAAGGCCATCGCGGACTACTTGAACGGTGAGACCGTGCCGAAGACGATGCCGGTTGAGTGTGGGTTGTACCGCAGCCCGGAGGCGAAGCGAAAAGCGGGAGACGGCTGAACTTGTCACAGTGTCTCTATGGCTGTCCGGCTTGGTTTGCTGTAACATACGGAATAGGTTGAAGTTCGGAGTCGAGTATTAGACTGACTTTGAAGATTCCCGTCCAGTTTTCGGGAGCCTCGCATGTGCTTGCGAAAGAGATTTTCAAAAAACGCCTAGGATGAACCGGTGTTGCCGGAGGGCCTTGTACGATGCAGACAGAAGGCGACGAGCGCGAGTCGATTCCGGTCATCGGACGACGCGGTGAGGGTTTCCTGGAGCGCATCGGGGCGGGCGTCAACGGCTTCCTGGATGAGACAGGGAAGCTGTCTCAGCTCTTCTTTCGCTCGGTTATGGCAGCGATCTCACCACCGCTACGGTGGCGCAACATCAGCGAGCAGATGGTTGCCATCGGGATCGAGTCCCTTCCTATCGCCCTCCTGACGGCCGCTTTTACGGGGATGGTTTTCGTGTTGCAGACAGGAACCGCGCTGGAGAAGTTCGGCGCGAAGACGTACGCGGGAGGCATTTCCGCCATGGGTTTTGCCCGTGAGATCGGTCCCGTTCTCACGTCGGTGGTTCTGGCGGGCCGGATCGGAGCGGGGATCACGGCTGAGATTGGGACGATGAAGGTGACCGAGCAGATCGATGCGATGAAAACACTGGGTACGGACCCGGTGAGTTACCTCGTCGCTCCCCGTCTCATTGCGGCCACATTGATGCTCCCCGCGATCTGCGTCCTGGCCATTCTCGTGGGGCTCGCGGGTGGATATGTCGTGGGGGTGACCAGTCTGGGTATCCAGTCCGGCCAGTACATCCAGACCGTCAGAACCTGGCTGATGCTTGTCGACTACACGACCGGGATTGGGAAGACCGTCATCTTTGGCATGATCATCGCGGTCGTCGGTTGCCATTGCGGTTTTGGGGCGG
>CAYTDF010000189.1:0-8312 GCA_964436365.1 uncultured bacterium
TTGTCGATGCGTGGCAAGATGCCTATTGCTACCATGATTACAAGGAGGCGAAGCGCAACAATTGGGGAGATCAATACTCGGAACGACTCGGGCGGACGTGGGCATTCTGGACGGTTAGTTTGGGGCCGTCGCTAAACTACGATGAGTCGGGAGCCGTGCCCGGTTCCAACTATGACCGGATCGCGCGTTACGAATCATCGAATGGGACGATGAGCATCGGATTGCTCTACCGAGTCGGGCCGTAGAGGTCGCACCGCACGAGTCTTGTGCCCCTCGATACAAAATGAAGCCCGACGGCTCCATTTCACTCGGAGACTCGGGTTTTGGAGTACCGGGCGAGAGTTTAGGCTCCCTCTACCGCCCCAACGCTCTGCGGAGTTCGAGTGTTAGCTGTGCGGCTCGTCTGCGTAAGGACTCCAACTCCGCGAGATCGGGATCGTAATTAGCGATCACATGACGGGTTACATCGTCGGCGAGAATTGGCCGCTCCAAGGCTTTGCGCAAGTCCTTCTCGAGTGTGTCGGCTTGTCGAACGAGGCCATTGGCGAGGCCCTTCTCTTTGGCTTCGCGGGCAAGTTTTTGAGCCAACCGGTAGGCGCGGGCGTCTTCGGTGCCATCTCGTGTGGCATGCCAGCGGCGGCTTTCGACCCAGATATTCGCGGATGCGTAGAGCGCACCATATTCGTCTTTGAACTCATTGAGCCATAGATCGTCGTAAAAATGCACCCAGTATCCAGCCCCTTGGAGGCCGAGCGTGAACGCGATCAGGGATTGAGCGCGGTAATGGCCCAGAGGGAGAAGACGTTTGACCGAACTGGGGGCCTCGTAGCACCAGACGCGTGCCCCTTCATCGGCAAGAAAGAAATCGACCATCCACGGCCTGCGGAGCAGTGCACCCAACTCGGGGCACCAGACATCGACATAGGGCAGGAGTTCGCGGAAGTTCTCCTCTGTGATCTGACCGGACGGGTTGGCGTAGACCTGTACGCCGGGCGCGGCGGCTTTGACGGGAACGATGTGGTCCATCAGCGTTTTGAGGTGGGGGCCGTCGTGTAGGCCCGGCTCGTCGACGGGGTAGATGGCCCAGTTGGAGTTGGGAAACCCCTTCACGGCCAGGTGGGCGGTCAGCTCATCGGCCCACGCACGGTAGGCTTTGCTCCAGATCGCGTCGCCAAATTGCACAGGTTCGGGTGTGCGAACGTTAATGGAGACAAATAGGAAACAGCCGGGGGTGAGGAGGTCGAGTTCACTGTCCATCCGTGACCAATCCACCTCGCCGACAAGGTTGCCTTGCGCGTCGGACTTACGGGAAGGCGTCGAGACATAGAGCACGGTCATACCCGCCTGGACGGAAGAAACTATGCGCTCGGCGGAGTGGCCCTGGCCACGGATCCTCCTCACGGAAGACCAGTTGCAACGCATAAAGGGGGGTGCCGTAGCGAGATCGATATCCGCGACCTCCATCTGAACCGTAAGGTTTCGCCGAATGTTCGCATGACCGAGCTGTAGGAGTTCAATGGGGTATTTGTACGTTCCAGCGTCGAGCCCCTTGCTGTCACAGACGACCCATAACTGTCGGATCGTGCCCGGCGGCAGGACGATGGTTCGCGCCGCGTTCATTTCGGGGAGTGCATCGACAACCGAGGTGCCATCAAAGCGGGGAACGGAAATCGCCTCGCGCGGATCGAGATGGGTCAACGCGTCGCCGTCGGTGCGGACTTGCAGGGTGATCGGCTCCGGCGTGAGGTTGAGAAGATTCAGCGCAATGTCCTCGAACTCGTTGCGATACAGCCAGACCGGGAGTTGGAGGTTGTCGGGTCGCATCAGATCGGGCAGCGTCGCCCATGGATCAAATTCGTCCCATGGATTCGAATCGGGCCAGATGAGAACCGAAGGGATCGTTTCGGGATCGGAGGCACCAAGTCGTTGCGCCAACTGGACATCGTACTCGGTCCCGTCACGCAACTCAGCGATTGTTTGCATGAGTCGATCGTGCCGCTCGGCGTTCAGTCGTTCACCGGTTTCCGCCTGGCGTTGGACGACCGATGAAGTCATTTCTCGAGTGGCTCGCATCTGAATGAGCCGTGCGCTCGCATCGGGTGCGGTCGGTAAGAGCCGGTCGGCGACCCGCTCGAGCCGGTTGAGCCGGGAACCAATCCATGCGGCAAGACCCTTCGCTTCCGTATTCTCGACGGTCTTCGTATAGGTCGATACGGAACGGCCAGCGGCCCTGTCCCAAAGCGTAATCGAGACGGTATTCGGACCCGCGTACTCGAGTGTAAACGGGACGGTTCTTGGCGGCGTGCCCGGATCCACGGTCAATACATCGGTTTGGGATGCGCCACGCTCTGGCGTGACCGAGACCTGGAGCAACGGTTCTTCCGGTAAGGCATCGGGCCAGTCGACAGATGCCTCGTTCGTGCCCCAGACGGGGTGGTCCTCTATGGCTACGCCGAGTTTCCCCGGTGAGCCTGTTTGGGCGTACGGTGTTTGGGCGGGATTTGGGTAGAAACCCAGACCGGTGCTGGCGGAATCGCCACGGTACGACGGCCACAGAACAGACGATTTGTGTGCGGGCGCGTCGAGTTGGTAGCAGGTCAAGAGGCCTCTTGTCTTGCGAGCGGTGATGAGCTCGAGTTTGCCGTCACGGTCGATATCGCCGACGAGCGGTGTGACCGAACAATCATCGTCACCGAAGTTTGCGAGCCTCTCCCCTGTGTCACCGATGACGTCAACCCCCGGACCGTGGCGGCCACCATGAATCAATTCGTAGTGCCCATCACCCGTAATATCGGCGACGGCGGTCTCGCGGTAAAAACCACCGCCTTCCAGTTTCAGTCTCCAACGCAGCGAACCGTCGGCGTTGAATAAATGAACACGCCGACCTCGGCCACCACAAATAACTTCGGCGGAACCGTCGCCATCGAGATCGACGATCACGTTGGAAGCGTAGGCCCACATGACCGTCGGGCTGCTCCACAGAACCTCTCCCGTGGGGCCGGAGAGGACGTGAATCTTAGCGTGCGGTGTGTTGAAACTGGTGGTTACGGCCACGTCGAGATAGCCGTCTCCGTCAACATCGCCGAGCGTTGGCCCGGTACGGCCGAATTTACCTTCAATGGTGCGTGTCCATTTCAGTGTGCCCCTGGATGTCAGACAGACAACACGATCGTTCTCGGTGCCGTAGACGATCTCTAACTCACCGTCGCGGTCGAGATCGGCCACGGCTGTAGGAGAGGCGTAGTACCGGTCGATTCGGAAGCGCCAGATGCGCTCACCACGTGGGGAGAGGCATACGACGTAGCCCCGGTCGTCGGTCATAATGAGTTCGCACTGCCCATCGCCATCGAGATCGACCGGCACGGGACAGCGATAGTTGGAGATGATCCCAGACATCTTGTAGCGCCAGCGCTCAGCGCCACGGTTATCCAGGGCCACGACGGT
The DNA here is from genome assembly GCA_964436365.1 of uncultured bacterium. Lineage (GTDB taxonomy): Bacteria > Hinthialibacterota > Hinthialibacteria > Hinthialibacterales > CAYTDF01. The sequence goes on from CAYTDF010000189.1 coordinate 3,445, forward strand.
ACCGTCGGAAAGTCCAACAACGATCTCCGCCGCGCCGTCCCCATCGAGGTCGCCGATTCCCGCGGCCGCGAGACATTCGTATCCAAGTTCGGTCTTCCAGAGGGCGTTGCCTTTGGGGTCGACCAGAGAGACTTCGCCTTCGTCCGAGACGACCACGATATGCGTGGGTTCAAATGCGTTGGGATAGAACTTCGGACTCTCGCTAATTCGTGTCCCGGCTTGATAGGACCAGAGTTCGGTTGGCGAGAGTTTCGCCTGTGCGGCGGCGACGAGTGCTAGCGAGCCTGTGACGAGACAGAATAGGCGGGTGCCGTGAGACATGGGGCAGCTCCAATCTCCTTGGAAGAGTCGTCAATCTATATTGAAATAATAGAGATGGATTGGTTTTATGGCAACCGAACACAGACGATCTAGCCGGGTAGAAACAATCAGTAGTCCGGCATGGCGAGTCCAGGAACGAGGTCGTCTACGCGTATCGGCCCTCCCTGGGCGATCGACTCATTTGCCGCAATACCCGTGAGGATCGACCACGCCCCGGATCGCTGATCGGCGGCGCAACCGTATGGGTCCGCCGGTGGCTCGGGGCTAAATACCCGTTCGAGCAACGGCGCGTCGCCCCCGGCGTGTTCCCCCTCGCCTTCCCAAACGTCAATATCATAGGCGGGTTTTCTGTGGGGGAAGATCCTTGTCCAGACACCTTGTTTCTCATAGGCGAGGGGTAGAGAACCGCCGGTGTCGACGTTGACCGTCTCTTCAGCGCGGTGCTCGATGCGGCCGAGGGTACCGTTCAGCGTGATGATGTAGCCTTCCCAAGGCGCGTAGGAGACCAACGAGTAGGTCATCTTGACGCCGTTGCGGTACGAGACCAGAGCGCTCATCGAATCTTCAATGTCGATCTTGTCGCTAAACACACATCGGTCTCGGTAATAGCCGTCGTGGCGTTCGCAATCGAAGTACAACTTGCGGACGGTCTCGTCTTTTTCAATCGAAAAGTGAAACGCGCATTTTGCCGCCTCGGGACACCCGTGACAGCGTTCGCCGCGATTGCGCAGTCCGTAGCGCTCGGCGGTTTCCGGTGTGTAGAACTGTCGCCGCCCGGTGGCGTAAACCGTCTCGGGTACGGACGCGAGCCACCAGTTCACGAGATCGAAGTGATGAGTGGCTTTGTGGACCAGAAGTCCCCCGGAGTTCTCCTTGTTGCGATGCCACCGGCGGAAGTAATCCGCACCGTGGGATGTATCGAGTAGCCAATGGAAATCGACGGAGAGGATATCTCCGATCAGACCGGACGAGACCAGGTCCTTCATCTGTGTCCGGGGAGGCGAGTAACGGTAGTTGAACGTCACTTGGCATTTCCGCCCCGTGCGCCCTTGCGTTTCCACGATCCGACGGCAGCGTTCGGCGTCGGTGGTCATCGGTTTCTCCGTGACCACGTCGCAACCGTGCTCCATGGCCAGGCAGATGTAGCGGTCGTGTGTGCTGTCCATACTGGTGACGACCACACAGTCGGGCTTTGTCTCCGCCAGCATCCGTTCGAAACCGTCTGCGGGATAGCACGGAACGGTCGCACCCTGTTTGTCAAGCGCCGCTTCGGCGGCCAGCTGTAGCCTGCCTTGGTTGGTGTCGCAGAGGCCGACGAGCTCGCTGTGCTCGGAAAACGTGCCCAGAATCGCGTTGCGATAGAGTTCGCTACGGCCTCCGGTACCGACTTGAGCGTATCGCTTCCGTATAGACATCTCGTCTTCTCCGCTCCGCAGTCACGCACTGAACTCAGACGGGTTACAGCGTCCAGCCTTTCCGGTATGTTCGGCGCAGGTAGCGGTTGGCTTCGCTGTTGTTTGTGAACTTCATCCTCCTCGCATCCCACTCCAGTTTTCCTTCGCATCGGAAAGCGGGAATCGCAAGGAGTACCGTCTCCGCGAAAGGACCGGAATAGTCGAAGTTGGCACCCGCGGGGGTGCCGCCCTTGCAGGCCTGTATCCAATCTTTGTGGTGCTCGCTTGCGCGGGGGATGATCGGCTCGGGGAAGGTGTAGTCCTTCATGCGCTCGTCGGGTACGAGCCTGGTGTTCTGTCCGTTGGGACCGGTGGTGATACAGCCTTTTTCCCCGACGAAGAACGAGCCGTTGGATCCGCCTCCGAGGAGGACATCCTTGCCGACTCCCCTGGGCAACGGTGGTGGGATGCTGCCTTCGTACCAGTAAAGAGTGACGGGCGGCATGCCGCTCCGCGCGGAAAATTCGTAGCGGATAATGGCTTTGGTGGGGCCGGTGTGGTCGTTCTTACCCTCTTGCATTACGCATTCGACACTGAGCGGGGGGCCGAGTTGAAGGGCCCAGTTTGCGGGGTCCAAGAGATGGCATCCCATGTCACCCAGCGCCCCGGTTCCGAAATCCCACCAACCGCGCCAATTGCGCGGTGCGTAGCCGGGGTTGTACTCGCGTTCTTGTGCGGGGCCAAGCCATAAGTCCCAATCGAGATGCTCGGGAACGGGCGCTGCGGGTAGCGGTTGTGCGATGCCCTGTGGCCAGACAGTGCCGGGGCGGTCGGTCCAGGAATGGACTTCGTACACGGGCCCGATGACGCCCGACCAGATCATCTCGCAGAGCTGGCGCACGCCTTCGCCGGAGTGTCCCTGGATGCCCATCTGCGTGGCGACCTTGTATTTCCGTGCGGCCTGCGTGAGCATCCGGGCCTCGTACACGGAATGCGTAAGCGGTTTCTGCACATAGACGTGCTTGCCGTGCTTCATCGCGGTCATGGCGGCCACGGCGTGTACGTGGTCAGGAGTGGAGACTGTGACCGCGTCGATACTCTTCTCCTTCTCCAGCATGACCCGGAAGTCCTTGTAGGGCTTGGCTTTCGGATGCCGCTTGAAGGAACCGGACGCGCGCTCCCAATCGACATCACACAACGCGACGAAATTCTCGCTGGCACAGGCGCGGACATCTCCGCCGCCTTGCCCTCCGGCGCCAATCGCCGCCAGGTTCAGTTTCTCGTTGGGCGATCGATAGCCCATCCGGGCCAACGACGGCATACGTCCGGTGGCGCAGCCCGCCAGGGCGGTGGCGCCGCTCATCAAGAAGAATCGACGTGTAAGGTTTTTCCCGCTCATATCTCGGTCACTCCTCAGGTTTGACAGGCGCGGCGCATATCTTCCGGCTCGGCTTGGTGTGTGCGCTCTGCTTCAAGCCGCCTCAGCAGTGTACAGCAGATATTTCAAGAGAATAGACCGTGGAAAAGGATGGTATGTGGGAGGGCGCTCTGAGGCAACTTCCGGGATGTTTTGTCCCGTGGGGCGGTGTTTCGAACATGCTACACTGCATGAGCGTTACGTGAGAGACGCCATTGAGTGTTGGGCGCACCAGAAGATTTGTCTCGTGCGGGGATTCCCGCGAGACCGATGTCGCCCCTGAAAGCGAAAGGAGTTTGAATATGAGTACCCATAAAGAAAGCCGTCTCAGTCGGCGTCATTTTGTCGGGTCGGCGACGGCGGCGACGCTCGCGGCCGGTGTGACCGCTTCGTCGTACGGGCGTGTGATCGGCAGCAACGAACGAATTTCGCTGGGCATCATCGGTTGCGGCAGCCGAGGCAACGCACACCTTCGTGACTGTCTCCGGTTTGGAGATATCGCCAACTCCGAGATTACGGCGGTCTGCGATATTTGGAGAGCGCGGTGCAAGAAGGCTCAAGAGACGGTCTACGAAGAGACGGAGAAGAAGCCGCTCGTGATTTATGACTACGAGGACGTTATCTCTCGAAAAGATATCGACGCCGTCGTCATCGCCTCGGCGGATCACCAGCATCCATACATGCTGAAAGAGGCGGCCGAGCTGAAGAAAGACGTGTACGTCGAAAAACCGCTGTCGCTGAAGTTCAAACCTCTGCTGAATGCCGTAAAGGCGGTCAAAGCCAATAAGATCATCGTGCAGAACGGTACGCAACTCCGGAGCATGGGTTCCTTCACCGGTTGCCGCGAACTTTTCCAGAGCGGGAGACTTGGCGACGCGGTCAAGTTCGAACAAGGACGAAATGAGTACCGTGGGTACTGGTATTCCCGACTCGCTGAAGTGCGGGAAGAAGATACCGATTGGAAAGCGTTTCAGATGTATGAAAAGAAGCGCCCCTGGAATCCGCGCGTGTATTCGGGTTGGTACGGCCACCTTCCGTATTCCAACGGCGCGTTGGGTGGATTGATGTCTCACTTCATCGATCTGGTTCACTACATCACGGGGGCAACCGCGCCGAAGGCAGTGGTGGCGATCGGCGGCAAGTATCTCTTGAATGACGATTTCACGGTCCCGGATTCGGTCCAAGCCGTATTCGAGTATCCCGGATTTTCTGTGAGTTACCATACGGATATGGGCCACGGCGGGGCGAATTATTTCCGAGGTGTGGGGACGAAAGGTCTGCTGGATATGGTGAACTGGGGCAGCCCAATCGTTACCGGCGAAGGCTGCCGGAATCCGGAAAAACTCCCGGATGAACGGGTCCCCGTTACGCCCATCGAACGCGACCATCACATGCTGGACTGGCTGAAATGTATCCGCAGCCGCAAGGAGCCGAATGCGGGGATCGAGGCCGGCTACTCACAAGCCCTGGCCGCGATCATGGCGGATTTGGCTCTCATCAAGAAACGGCGCATGGTCTACGACCCGAAGAAACAGAAGATTTCCGCGGGCTGAGAGGCTTCGTGCGAAGCGCTGCTTCGACTAGCAATCTATGGGCTGGCAATCTGGGGACGCTGTATGGCGTCCCCAGATTTTATTGAGCATCAGAGGCCTGAAGAGTACGCGAGCCCCCTCGGGGATACGATCCACTCCCAAAGGGATTTGGAGAAATCCATCGGCCTTGGACAAGGCCAACAG
>CAYTDF010000190.1:0-7396 GCA_964436365.1 uncultured bacterium
GGGATAAGGATTGGTTTAAGGAGTTTCTGGAGTCACTGTAGGTTCGAGTGGGTTGGCTTTTCCGCATCCCTTCTCCCGCGCCCCTCGATACAAATTTGAGCCTGGCGGCTCAAATCCACTCGGGAACACGGGGAGGGGGTAATACGTAGTGGGTGGGCTGTGAGCCTGTTCCGGTCGGATTGTATCAGACAAAACTACGGGTCTTTGCTGTCAACCCCCCACCGACTCCCCCCGATCTTCGGGGGGAGAGGATTTCCCCAACTGGTTTTCCACAAACACAAAAAAAACCGGGAACACTCGAAAGCATTCCCGGTTGGGTCGTCGGTTTTGTCTTGACTCTTACAGGCCTGCGGAAGCCGTCGAGACCCTCGTGTAGAACGGCGATATCTCGATGTCGTTGGAGACCGCGATGTCGTACGGTGGCAGCGTGGCGCCTCCACCAAACTGCGGAATCTTGGGCGCTTCACCGGCTTCGTGAATCGTGCCGAAAGCGTCGAGGACATAGAATCCATCGAGCTTGCCATCGGCGCCCGTGACCAACTTGAGCCCACGGGCCACGTTGTAGCCGAAGAACGGTGTCGACTCTTCAGGCGGCTCGTCAAACGCATCGGGATTGACCACATCGGACATCTCTAGCCCAAGTCCGGGAATGACGAAGACTTCACCCAGCACGGTCAGCAACACGAAACCGTTCTGTCCAGGTAGCAACTCGATGTCCACGGCGATGTCCGTTCCAAACCACGGAATATCACGCACCAAGTCGGTCGAGACCGCACCGGTGATGGGATCTTCCCAAGCGGCCGGTACCGGGTTGCCGTCCTCATCCTCAAGCATGGAGTGAACGGTTCCGAAGCCGTCGAGGATGCAATAGCCCGTCGTGATGGCTACCTTTTCACCGTAGCGGGTGTTGTTGGGATCGGCCCGCTCCGAGTCGATACGTAGATCGGAACTGAGTTTGTCGAGATCGATGCCCAAGTTTAGGGCTTGCGCGGTGAGCGCATCGTTCTTTGCAACGTCGGTGGTGCTGACTTTCATCCAGCGTACGGCGACTTCGAGGTCGCGCGCGATATCCCATCCGAAGTAGGGCGCGCCCGAAGCCGGGTCGGCACCACGATAATCCTGCGAGTAGAGCGGCCTAAAGCCGAACAGATCGAAGAAGAGTTCCTGTCCCTGCTTTTGCCCGGGAACCGATCCGGCCGTCGTACTACGGCCGTTCCGCTTCATCATCGCCAGAACTTCACCGTCGTTGATGTAGTGCACGCCGCCCCAACCGTCGAGGATGTACGTACCCTGCCAGGCATTGGTCGCGCGCCGCCAGTCGACGGCCAGCTCGACGTCGCGTGCAATGTCAAACAGCGAATCGCCCGCGAAGAAGAACGGAAGGTAGACGTCAACGTCTTTGGTGCCATCGGTGGCGATGGTCGACTCGGCGCTTCCCGCCGGAGCCTGCGGCCGACTGTTGAACGCGGCCACATCGCCGTAGTAGTTCAGATGAGGCCCGATGCCCGTGGGGGATTCGCCCTCGCCGATCGGAGGAAGCGGGAAGGTGTGGATCTGGCCGTAGCCATCCACGGATATCGTTCCCATAATCGCACCGTCCGGGTCGCCGACGAAATCGAAGTCACGCATGATATCGAAGCCGAGATAAAAAGGCGGTGCGGTGATGCTTTCGTTGAGGGCACGGAAGTCGGCGACACCCGAATCAAGCGCGTTGAAGTAGGTGCTGTCTGTGGCGTTGTCGCGAACACTCAGCACATCTCCAAACGTGCTGGTCCGAAAGACTCCGTCTAACTGTCCGCGTAGTCTTTCCAGTTCGGCCCCTTCCTTACCCGGGTAGAGATCCGTTGCCGGCGCTTCCGCGAGAGCGGCGAAGCCGAAGATGCAAACCATGGCTATTCCGAGAGCACCAACAATGCCACGGGACAACCAACTTTTGAGCGCAGGTTGAATATTCAAGGGTACGGACCCCCCTTTCTTGCCACACGAGTCCAGGCGGAAATCCGCCCTGTTCATCTCAATTCCAAACAACCTCTCGATACACGAAAGGACAGTGTATAATCTATAGGACACTATGGCCCGGCTGTCAATGCGAAGGCCAATAAAAAAAAGGGTTTGGGGAGTTTTTTGTCTAGTCCTCCAGACCCAAATCCGACCAGTCGTCGTTGAAAAGCATCGACATCCCGTATTCCATTTGGAAATCGGCCCGGCCGGAGAGCTCGTAGTAAGCCGTCTGACGGCGAATCTCCTCTGCCTTGAAGACCGCCGCGCGCGAGAGCAGAAGCATCTTCGCCCCCGACCAGGCGGTGTTGCCGATGAAACGGATCGAGCGCCCGGGGAGCCGTGGAACCATCCCGATACGGAGCACGCTTTCCTCCGAAAGATGGCTGCCAAACGCCCCGGCTAAGAGTATTCCGCCCAGTTCAGAAACGTCGATTCCACGGTGACGGCAGAGAATTTTGACGCCGACCTTGACCGCTCCCTTGGCGAGTTGGAGTTTTCGTATGTCATGTGCTGTCAAGGAGATAGAGTCATTCTTGTCCTGCCACAGCACGATTCGCACACCCTCGTCGTCCGACTGCAAAAGCTTATGAACCCAGGCTGGACCTTCAAACATATCCGGTGGAAGCAGTCTCCCGTTCTCGGTGACAACCCCCAGGTCCAAAAGCACGGCCAATGCGTCGATCAGACCGGAACCGCAGATCCCGACCGGACGGCGGTCGCCGATGGTCTCGATCTCGAATTTCTCCTGCCCGCAACGGACACGTTCGATAGCACCCGGGGCCGCACGCATCCCCTGAAGAATCTCCGCTCCCTCGAACGCCGGACCGGCGGGGGAGGCGCAAGCGATGATCCGATTCCGGTCCGCCAGCACAATTTCCGCGTTCGTCCCGACATCCACCAACAACAGCGGACGCTCCGACTCGTAAACCTCACTTGCCAGGATGTCGGCGACGATGTCTCCGCCCACGTAACTGGCGATCATCGGGGCGGTGATGGCCACCGCGTCCGGATGAAGTTCGAGGCCGATCAGACGGGTGGGCCATGTTTGCGGGCGTGTCGACGCCACGATGAAAGGCGACACTGAAATCGGGCTGGGATCGATTCCCAGCAGCAGAGTTTGCATGACGCTGTTGCCGACCACAGCCATCTGATAAATCTCGTCGCGCCGGACGCCCGCCTCGTGGCAGAGCTCGTCGAGGGCCGGGTTCAGACTGTCGAGGGCCAGACGCTGAAGCGTGGCCACACCGTCTTCCGCCTCTCCGGCGAAGGACATCCGGGTGATGACATCGGCCCCATGGGTCACCTGCCGATTTGTCGCGCCGCGGCGGCCGAGCTCCTCCCCGCTGTTGAGATCGTGCAGCGAGACCACCACCGTGGTTGTGCCGAGGTCCACCGCCAGACCGAAAAACCGATCGGTTGTGTCGCCCGCCTCCAGGCTTATCCAGCCGTCGTCGAGCGTCGTGACCGTGACCGCGAACTCCCGCTCGCGTAACCGTTCGGGGAGCTGGGCCACCAGATGCGGGGGCATGGGCTGGGTGGGGATGTTGCGCTTGCGAAGCGCGTCCCGAACCCGTTTCTCGTCATCGGTGGACTCCTCCAGCGTCGGAGGTGTTAGGCGTAGAAACGTCTTCCGGCACCGTGGATGGACGGATATCTGGACGCCTTCGCCCTCTGTCAGGATCGACCCATCGTTTCCCCAGCCTGCACCGTCGAGCTGCACTTGCAGATCGCCCATCACCTCGGCCTGACAGCTCAGCCGCATGCTGGCCGCGCGCTCCTCTTCGCTGAGAAGCCGTGTCTCCGCCTCTGTGACCGCGCTCAATCCGCCATCCGTGACGACTCGGCATTTTCCGCAAATACCCCGCCCGCCACAGGGGTGTTCGAGCGGAACGCCACTGCTGGCCGCGGCCCCCTGGATCGTCGTTCTCGTCTCGACCTTTACGGTCTCTCCCGGTGGGTCGAACCGGACCGTAAGGCCGGCGTTTGTCGTTTGGGGTACGGCGTCCGGCATGATCTTCTTGCACTCCATCTCAGTGTGTACGACTCGGCGGCTCATCGCTTTGCCGCCGTTGGTGCGCCACATCCGAGGATATTTTTTGAAAGTGCTATATTCTGGTCACATTCGGGCATCTCGGGAACGGCAGTGCGCGTTCCAGGAAGAACTTTCGAGACGCGCTTTGGATTCACGACGGAAAGAGTTAGGCAACGAAGATGGTTGATTATGTTGTAGGCGATGAAGGTGTTCGGGATGGGGACGACCTCCGTCCCACCGAAGACGAAGGCCAGAGCGAAACCCCAGAAGCCACGGATGCCCCCGAGTCGACGGCTGGATACGGTCCCGGTGAGACCGCGCCCAAGAAAGAAAGTTCGCCGGGAAAGAGGAACTACCCGCTTCTCGGTAAGTACGCCCCGCACATTCTCTTTGGACTGCTGGCGATGGCCTACCTGATGAACTCGATCGCCGCCATCAGTATCGATTACATCGATTTTGGCGATGGAAACTATCTCTACCTCTCTTGGCGTGTCGCCGAAGGTGAACGTCTCTATAGCGATCTACCCTCGCCCCAGCCTCCGCTGCACCTGCTCCTGGGTGCGCTGTTGGTCAAACTGGGGGGAGGCACTCTGCTCCTCGTACGGGTCTGGCAGGCGGTGCAGCGCATTCTGATCGCGTGTCTGGTCTGGACCGTCGGAGAAGAACTGGGCAAGAATAAATCTGTCGGTGGCCTGGCCGCGTCACTCTATCTGCTTCTCCCTGAGGGATTCTGGTGGGCGCTCGGCTATCAGTCCGAAGGGCTGGAGATTCTGCTGCTGACCTTCGGAGTTGTGGCCTATCTACGGGGCGTGCGGGGGAGCGCCTGGTCGCCATGGATGGTGCTTTGCGGTTTTTCGGCCTGCCTGGCGCTGTATACCAACATGACCGCGCTGGTCTATGTGGGCGTGCAGATCGTGGCCTTGGCCTACACCCATCGCCGCCATCTACTTCGGGGATACTTCGCCGGGTTGGTTTGGCCTTGTCTCTTGATGTTCCTGTTCTTCTTCCTCTGGAGCGACGGCGAATACATCCGTCACGTCTGGTCGCGCCAGGTCGGGACCTTTCCCGGGGGGACGCTGGTCGAGAAGCTGGGTTATTGCCTAGCCAAACTGCTGGTGGAGGGAGGGGACATCGCTGCCTACCAGGGCGGGTTGGTGGCTATCGCGGCCGCCGGAATGATTCTGACCGCCGGAATGCCTTCCAGCAAAGCGCACCCCGAACGAATGTATCTCCTGTGGTGGGCCATGTCGGGGATCGGCAGCATCATCTTTGTGATCAAAGGCGGAACCGTCGAGTATATTTTCACTCTCGGGGAACCGGCCGTGGCTGTCTTTGCCGGGCTGTTTCTGTACACGCTCTTTTTGGGCTCGGATACATTTGTTCCGGTCAGATCCCGTGGTCCCTCGCGTTTCCTGGTGAGCACGCGTTGGTTACTGGTTTTTGCGGTGTTGGCTCCGATCCTCTTCTGGCGCGCGGGGCAGCTGATCGCGGCTTCGGCGGTCCGTAGCATGAGCGTTATCGAATGCCCCGAGGCCGGGGTCAAGACGATCGTTAAAGTCATCCAGGATCGCGCCAATCCCGACGATCCGGTTCTCGTTCCGGCTCATTACGCTTTTGTGGCGCAACGGCCCATGGCTCAGCATCTCTCCTCGACGTTGATCCTAACCTCCGCCTACTACGAGGAATTTGGCCAATTTCTGCAAGAGATCGATCCCGCGTTACGCAGAAGGCTGGCATCGCTCTCGACCGAGCCCGATCCCGCACGCCATATCGATTCCCAGACACCCGGCTACACGCGGTCCGCGATCGACGCCCTGGCTGAGTACTTCAAATTGCAGCCGCGGGTTCGGAAGCGTTATCCGGCGATTGCCCGGTTTTTGGATCTTCGCGAGCAACTCACGCGCCGCCTGATTCCGGTGGTGATCCTGAACATCAAACACATGGTCTCCTCCGTTCCTCTGTTGCAGGAGCCCTTGCGCAACCATTACCAGCCTATCGATCTCGACACCTACCTTGCGCCCAACAAAGCCATTCTCTCGTATCCCGCCCCGTGGTTGGGCCGGATCGACTATCTGACCCTGGACGATCGCTATAACCGCGAGTGGAACGTCGTCGAGACGCGGGAGGAGAGACTCCGCTTTTACGAGCCCAAGATACGAGTCCGTTCGGATGGGCGGATCGAGCGGTAATTGGCGAACTTCGTGATACCGGACGCACCGTGAATGTGGTAAGGTAGCTGGTGAGCACGTGGCAGAAGTTCGTTCCGTTTGTGCGCTCGAAGCGTCCTCGTGAGGTCGGATGCTCGGGGCTTTCGAGCGGAAACGACTTTATAGAAAGACTCGAAGCGGGCCTCGCGGCCTCGGTCGATCATGAGCGGAATCTCTCGTCACCTCCTGCGTGGGGGTGTCTCCGTCGGTACTCACTCGCTCGGGACCTTGATCGAGCGGCAGCGGAACTCCCGTCACTCGATGGGCTGCTTGGTCGTGGTCGTTCTGTTCTGGGTGCTGTTGGCCTTGGTTTCGCTTTTCTGGTACGACAGCTCCGTGATTCCTCAAGAAGATATCCCGCCGTACGAGTTTGCGGAGCCCGCGCCCGTCGATTCTTCGGAAGCGGTAGCACCGCCTGACGAATGACGTTCCGCGGCGGTTGTCCTCATCCCGATTTCCCCATAAAGTGGCAAAAACCGATTCAAAGTCTGACGACCTTCGAAGGAGAGACGACCCATGACCACCCCGCAACAGACGACCCAGCCGATGAACCGCCGGCAATTTACGACCGGCCTCGCGGCGGCATCTTTAACCGCGGCTTCCGCCAAACGAGTTCTCGGCGCGAACGACCGTATCAATGTGGGGGTCATCGGGTGCGGCGGGCGCTCGTACGCGCACATGAACGCGCTCCTCAATCTGAAGGAGAACGGTGAGAAGATCGAGTTCGTCATGGTCTGCGATACCTATCGGCCGCGTATGGAAAAAGCGATGAAACATACCGGCGCGAAGAAGGGAACCATGGATCATAAGGAGATCACCAGCCGGGAGGATATCGACTTGGTGGTGATTTCCACACCCGATCACGCGCATGGGTACCAGGCCATCGACGCCATGCACGGCGGCAAAGACGTTTACTGTGAGAAGCCGATCACGCACTGGCGGCAGCTCGGGCTCCCCCAGCGGATGGCTCGTGTGGCCAAAGAGACCGGGCAGATCCTGCAGCCCGGTACCCAGTACCTTTCGAATCCCGCGTACCACAAGGCGAAAGAGCTGATCGACGCGGGCAAGATCGGGCAGCCTGTCGCGGCCGAATGCGGTTATTACCGGGTCGGCGACTGGGGCGAGAGGGGCATGCCGATCGACGATCCCAACGCCA
>CAYTDF010000190.1:7406-8305 GCA_964436365.1 uncultured bacterium
AAACCAGGACCGGATTTGGATTGGGAGGCGTTCCTTGGCGATTGCCCACGGCGCGAGTTCGATGTCAGCCGGTATTTCCGCTGGCGGATGTATTGGGATTACGCGGGCGGGCCATCTACCGATCTGTACGTTCACGTCCTCGCACCGGTTTCGTACATGATGGGATTGGGCTACCCGGACAAGGTGGTCTCGACCGGTGGCAAGCACCGCTACCAGGAGCGCGAAGTGCCGGATTCTTGCTACATCCTGGCCGAGTATAACCGGAACGTCACCGTCTCCATTCTGGGGACTCAGGGCAATAATTACGCGTGCGAGGGGTCTGCGTTACGGCCGATTCTGCGCGGCTGGGATGGCACCATCACCTTCGAGGAGAACGAGGTCGTGCTTCGGCCCACGGACGGTTCGAGTGTCGAAGAAGAGCGGCATGAGGTCGATTTCGGGATTCCGTTCCAGCAGTTCTGGACCGATTTTCTCGAGTGTACGCGTACCCGCAAGCAGCCGATCAGCAACATCGAACTCGGCGCGCCTGTCCAGACTGTCATGCAGATGGCCAACTACGCGATCCGTGGCGACCAGGTGGTCCACTTCGACCACGAGTCGGGCGAAGTTCGCAGCTGAGCCGCATTTCTTTCTCGTTTGTACACGCCCGCGACACATCGGTGTCGCGGGCGTTTTTGTTAATTCGTACCAAAATTGTACTGATGGCTACGTTGGAATAACTTCGAAAAGGCGGGGGTCTTATATGGTGCCCTGAGTGGCGATTGTGCTAGGCTCTCAGTCCATTCAGGATCGAATCATGGCCGAAAAACAATATCGTTTACTTCTCGTTGACGACCAGGCGCACAGCCTGGCGCTTCTCTCCCGGCGGCTCGCCGTGCAGGGCTATGAGACGTCCTGTA
>CAYTDF010000191.1:0-8304 GCA_964436365.1 uncultured bacterium
GATCTGAACCGGGAGCATCTCGATGAGATGAAGGAGAAACTCGGCGCTCCCGAGAACCTGGAAACGTTCATGTGCAACTTGGAGGATCCAAAGTTGCGGGAACTGTCAGAGAAGAAGATCGACACCGTGGTCTGCCTGAACGTGCTGGAGCACGTCGAGGACCACGAGAGCGCACTCGATCACTTCCGGGAAGTGCTGAAGCCCGGTGGACGCTTGGTGCTGTTGGTGCCCGCGTATCCCTCTCTGCTCGGCACGCTGGACCATGCGCTTTCGCATCATCGGCGTTACGGTCGGGAGGCGCTGTCGACGCTTCTGCGCACACACGGATTCACGCCGGTCCACCACCGCTACGTCAATACGTTCGGCATTTTGGGTTGGTGGCTCAATGGAAAGGTTCTGCGAAAGAGCCTGCTCCCCTCAGGTCAGCTGACGCTCTACAACCGCCTGGTCCCGCTGTTCATGTTCCTCGAAAATCTGACGGGACCGCCCTGGGGGTTGTCACACGTGATCTGCGCGGAAACACAATCCTAGAATTGGGCGAGAAAAACAAGCAATCTTCAGTCACAGGAAGTACTCTCGTAAAAGATCCAACTGGGGGTAAGAGAATGTCGATCAACGCGAAATCGACGGTTTGCGCGGTCATCGGCCATCCCATCGGCCATTCGCTCTCACCGGCGATGCACAACGCCGCGTATAAAGCGCTCGGTATCAACTATGTCTATGTGGCCTTCGACGTAACCGACATCAAAGAGGCGCTCGCGGGTATGCGGGGCCTAGGAATCCGCGGTCTCTCGGTCACCATCCCCCACAAACTCGCGGTGATGGAACATCTGGACGAAATCGAACCGATCGCGGAGGCCATCGGCGCGGTCAACACCGTCATTAATGAGGACGGTAGACTGATCGGAACGAATACCGACGGTTACGGAGCGGTGGCCTCCTTGGAAGCCGTCACCGATCCCCAGAAGCAAGAAGTACTGATGATCGGTTCGGGGGGGGCGGCACGAGCGGTGGCATTCGCTCTGGCCAAAGAATGCAGCTGTACTCGCATGAACCTCGTGGGCCGGAAAGAAGACCGCGAAGAGCGCGACTTGCTGGCCAAACAGGTCGGCGAGTTTGCGGGAATACCGATGCAGACCACGGCCGATCTCGCCGAGGACATCACCAGCGGGAAGCTGACAGAGCTGATGGAAAGCGCCGGGATTGTTGTGCACACGACACCTGTGGGGATGGCTCCAAACGTGGATGGATGCCTCATGCCGCCGGAGTTCTGGCGGAAGGGACAAGTGGCGTTCGATCTGGTCTACAATCCATTCGAAACGAAACTCTTGCGCGGTGCGCGGGAAGCGGGGTGTGTCACACTCAACGGACTCCCCATGCTAGCCCATCAAGGCGTGGAGCAGATCAGACGCTGGACGGGCCGCGATCCCTCGGTGGAGATTATGCTCGACGCCGCCAAGGCTCAGATGGAGGGACCCTCGTGAACTTGGTCTTGATCGGCTACCGCGCTACTGGGAAATCGACGCTTGCCAACCGTTTGGGCAAGGTGCTCGGCCATGCGGTCTGGCACCTCGACGATCTGATTGTGGAGCGGGCGAAAAAGAGCATCCCCGAAATCGTCGAAGAGGAAGGTTGGGACGCGTTCCGTAACCGGGAAAGCCAGGTCGTGGCGGACGCAAGCCGGGCGACGAGAACAGTCGTCGACTGTGGAGGAGGCGTGATTCTCCGCAAGAAGAACGTCGAGGCGCTCAAGGAGACCGGCCGTCTCGTCTATCTCGCCTGCGATCCCGAAATCCTCGCCAAACGCATCGGGGGAGATGCCAACCGGCCGTCACTCACGGGAGATCGAAGCGCGGCCGACGAAGTGATTGAGGTCCTCAACGAACGGAGACCGCTCTACGAAGCCGCCGCCGATCTCATGATCGATACCGGAACGATGAATATCGAAAACTGCCTCACCACCGTCTTGGAATGGTATGGGGACGCGTATGGCCTGGATCGGTAAGAGGTCCGTGGGGATACCCGCGCCCCAATGAGATGTCAGGAATCGTCCGGCGTGGGCGCGTTGCGGATCAGATTGCCACGAATCGTGTTGGGGCGGCGTTTCAGTTCCTCAGCCATTTCCGCTGAGGAAAAGGCGTCCCGATTATCCCCATACCGAACGAACCTCTCATGGATCCCGTGCTGACATGTAGGCTTCAGCTGGTTGTCGTAGATGACGTTATCTGTGATGATGCACTCGCACACCTGGTTACCGGAGCGGCTATCGTTAACCACTTCGATACCGGCGATCGGCCAGCCATTCCAGGACCCGACAGGTTTCCCGTCGCGCTCCATACGGATCGCCCCGGTGTTCGCTATCGTATTCATACTCACAACGTTGGCGTGTGTCTCGCCGTACTCCGGATTGCCGAAATAGATCGTGATTCCCGCCAGACCGGCATTCCGAATTGTGTTCCCCGTGACCGCACAGAAACGCGTTCCGTGAATCAGTTTGATTCAGAAATGCCAACAGTCCTCGAATACATTTCCCGTAACGGTGCAGGATTCGCAAACGCACAGATCGATCCCTTCTCCCACGTTTCGCACAACATTGTTCGCAAACACGACGTGTCGGCACGACAGCGCGTTAATCCCGTCCGTCTGATAGTCCATCGCCTCCGCCGATTCGAGGGTCACGTTCAGATTCTCGATGCGGTTTCCGATGACCTGCCCGAAACGACTGTCCCGCAGATGAATCCCCAGCGCGTCAGGACCTTTTCCTCCGGGAAGAGGGCGCGAAGTGGCGGAAAGGATGAAATCGTGGACATAGCAATCCCGAATCGAGAAGTTCTCACATTGATTCAGATAGATCCCCGACACAGCCGACATCCCCGTCACTTCCACCCCATGAATACGAACCTGTTTCGTTCCAACCAAACGGATGCCTTCATGGACCGAGTTGTCGACAAACCGCTTTTCAATCCGAATCCCTTCGATCCGAATGTCCCGTGCTTCCGTATCGGCCTTGGCGTTGAGAAGGGTCGTAACATCCGCTGATTGAACCAATGTGCCGGTACCACGCAAGCCGGAGTTCGAAGGAATGTAGAGGCTATCCGACAAGCGATACCGCCCCGCAGGCAGATCGACAACGCCTCGCCCCGCATCCAGCGCAGTTTGGATCGCCTTCGTATCGTCTGTCACGCCATCCCCAAGAGCTCCGAATATTTCAGCAGAAGAGCCATGAATATCGAGAGAGAGGGGAATAATAAAAATAAGCGTGTATAGGATTCTCATCGTTTGTTCCTCGGTCGTTCTTTCGTTTGGAGGATGCTTCTCCTAGAGTGGTTCTTCCTTCAACGTCCACGCTGGGAAGAGACTTCTCAGAGACACTTTACAACTCGTGCGAGGCGCGCACACGGCCGCGAATACGTTCGACGGTGATCCCGGCGCGGAGATGCAAGGTCCCTCTCCCCTCTTGCCCCAGGACCAGACGCTCCAGCTGTTTAATCTGTTCGAAACGGAGCAATACGCGTGGCGGGAGTTCCTCCTTGGGGCTCTCACGCGTGACGAGGCGTTCGAGCACCCATCGCCACAGCCGCCATCGCAACGCCCTGGGTAACAAACGTAACGCGTGAACGTCCATCTCCAGAACGCCATTGACCTCACGAACCATCTCCTCGGCGCGCTCTCGAACCGCCTGGGCGAAGAACTCTTCGTCGGCGGTCACGATATCCGCAAGCCGCGCGAAGGCGCTCTCCACGCCAGAGTTGATCTTCCGAAGTTCAGGGAAAACAGAATGCCGGAGACGGTTGCGGGCGTAGGTCGTATCCCGATTACTGGAGTCTTCACACCAATTCTGTTGAAGCGCTTCCAAATACTGCACAACCTCGTCTCGGCCGCGGTCGATCAGCGGGCGAATGAAACGTGCACCCAAGAGTTCCAAACAAGGCCGTACGCCACGCAACCCGGACGGCCCCGAAGAACGAATCATTCGATGCAGCACGGTCTCCGCCTGGTCGTTCAGGGTGTGTCCCGTGGCCACCGCGTCATAGCCATCGGTGTGCGCGATGGCGGCCAGCGCCCGATAGCGCCCGTGCCGTGCGGCGTCTTCAACATTGCCGGCACCCTCCACGACCGTCGCGAGATCGATCTTCTCGACCACACACGGGACTTCCAAGCGGTCCGCGAGTCTCTGTACAGCCTCCGCGTCCCCATCGGCCTCCGGTCCCCGAAGCCCGTGATGGATGTGCGCCGCGCCCAACTGGAAGGCCAATTTTTCTTGCAGGGAATGCAACACCAGGAGTAGGCAAGTCGAATCACCGCCCCCGGAAACGGCCGCGAGAATCTTCCCGCCCTGGAGCAGATCGCGATACCGGATCGTCTCCAGAACAAGCCGTCGAAAACGTTCGGGATAATCAAGAGACATTTCATGGTGCTCCAAGGAAAGGGTTTTCGATTGGAGAAACGCCGCGTGCAGCTCGCCGGTTGGAGTTGATGGCCTTCCTCCGAGAGCCCGTGCCCCTCGATACAAAATCAAGCCTGGCGGCTTGATTCCACTCGGGAACACGGGAAAGGTGTACCGGACAATTGTCTTGAGGATCCCTCTAGTCCCCGGAGGTCGATCGTTCGATCAGTTCCCGCGTGATCCGCCTGGCTTCCAGGTCGACATCCAGAATGGCGGGGATCGAACGGACAGGCTGAACCTCATGACGCTCCATGGCCTTTTCGAGCAATGCGGGGATCTGTCCGAAACGTATCCGCTCGTTCAGAAACGCATCGACAAGTTCCTCGTTGGCCACGGAAGCGAAAGCGGGCAGAGTGCCACCGGCCATTCCCGCCTCGCGCGCCAAACGCAGACAGGGAAACGCCTTCGGGTCGGGTGCTTCGAAAGTGAGTTGAGTGAGTTCCTCCACCCGAAGACGTCTGGCGCTGGGCGGTAACCGATCGGGAAACGAAAGCGCGAACTGGATCGGCGTGCGCATGTCCGTATCGCCGAACTGGGCGATGATCGAGCCGTCACGGAATTCGACCATGCTGTGCACAATCGACTGCGGATGCACGACCACATGGATCCGGTCGTAGGGCTGCCGGAAGAGGTGGTGGGCTTCGATAATCTCTAGCCCCTTGTTGAAGAGCGTGGCCGAGTCGATGGTGATCTTCTTGCCCATCGACCAGGTCGGGTGGTTGAGGGCATCCTTGACGGTGGCGTCGGCGATCTCGGTCAACGCCTTCCCTCGAAACGGCCCACCGGAGGAAGTGAGGATGATCTGCTCCACCTCTTCGTGCCGTCCGGATTCGAGACACTGCAAAATCGCGCTGTGCTCGCTGTCGATGGGGATCAGTTCTCCTCCATGTGCCGTAGCGGCAGCCATCACCAATTCCCCGGCCATGACCAACACTTCCTTGTTGGCGATGGTCACGCGCTTCCCCGCCTCCAGGGCCGCCATGGTGGGCAGAAGTCCGACGGCGCCGGTGGTGGCCACAACGACGATGTCGGCATCATCCAAGCCCGCCAGTTCGACAAATACATCCGGCCCGGCGCGGTATCCCGGATGGCCGCAAAGAACCGGGGCGGCTCCGTCGCTGGAAATGAGGCCCACGTGCCGGGGCACGAACTCGGCCACCTGCCGCTCAAGCAAGGCCGCGTTGGAACCCGTGGCCAGCGTAACGACTTCAAAAGATTCGGGATGCGTACGGACGACGTCGAGACACTGAGTGCCGATCGATCCGGTGCTTCCCAGGAGTGCAATGCGTTTCTTGGTCATGGCGGTAAGTATAGCATCCCCCAGCGTTGGAGAAGGCGGAGTTTCGAATGCCGCGAACTACAGCAGCACCAGGTTGTCGCGGTGAATGACCTCGTCGGGCCGGTCGTCGCCAAGAATCACTCGGATTTCGGAACTTGACCGCCCGACCAACCGCCTGAGTTCCTGGCCGCTGAAGTTCGCCAGCCCCCGGGCAAACTCCCGTCCGGCCTCGTCGTGCACCTCGACCAGGTCCTCGCACCGAAATCCTCCAGCCACACCGATCACACCGGAGGGCAAGAGACTCTTCCCGCCTTCCACGAGGGCTCGTTGCGCACCGCTATCCACAATCACAACACCGGAAGCCCGCTTGCCAAACGCGATCCAGTGCTTTCGGCCGGTGAGACGGCGCGAACGGCCACCGCTCTCCTCGGACTGCCGGGGCAGAATGTACGTTGCGTTTCCCTTGCCGGTGAGCAGTTCGGTCAGAATCCCCTGTCGGCGTCCGTCCCCGATCACACCCAGTGCTCCGAACGAAGCCACCATCCGCGCGGCGGAAACCTTGGAGGTCATGCCTCCCAATCCGCTGGGCGAATCAGGACCACAGGCATGAGAGAACGTCTCCTCGTCATCCACATCGATCGCCCGCACCAGTTCGCCCGGCTCGCCATCGCTCGACCAGTCGCGGTAGAAACCGTCCACGGTGGTTAGTAAGACCAGCGCCTGCGCCCCCATCTTCCCCGCCACCAACGCCGCCAGGGCGTCATTGTCGCCAAACGCAAGTTCCTCGGTGGCCGTGGTGTCATTTTGATTGATGATCGGAAGAATGCCCCAATCGAGGAGCTGGCGGATCGCGTTCCGCGCGTTGAGGTAGGCGCTACGCTCCTCGAGGTCCTGCCGTGTCAACAGGATTTGGCCGATTCGGATTCCGTAGGGATTGAAGACGTCACGGTACCGGCCCATCAGTTCGCCCTGCCCCAGAGCCGCACACGCTTGCCTTTCCGGGAGGCCATGGGGATATTCGCGTACGT
Organism: uncultured bacterium; assembly: GCA_964436365.1. Lineage (GTDB taxonomy): Bacteria > Hinthialibacterota > Hinthialibacteria > Hinthialibacterales > CAYTDF01. The sequence continues at coordinate 6,755 of CAYTDF010000191.1, forward strand.
TCATGGCCCGCATCCCCAGCCCGACCGCGCCGGAACTGACCAGAATGACTTCCAACCCCCGCATGCGCAACAAGGCGATTTCATCACCGAGTTGGTGAACGACCACATGGTTGAAACGGGTGCGGGGATGCGACAGCACGGCAGTCCCCACCTTGACCACCACGCGCTTCACCCCATCGAGATGCGAACGGATATGTCCTTCGAAGTCACTCATCATGAGCGACGGTGGAACTCCAGGCGCGTGGAGTCAAGAGTGGTGCGGCGTAGCGTGCGGCCCACGCCTATCTCACTTGGCGCATGCGCACCGAGCGTAGCCGGTTGATGGCGGCCGCGATCTCGTACCTGCGCGGCCGGGCGTAGTTCCCCGGGTGCCGGTCGGGGCGGTGAAACGGGTCGAGTACGTCGAGCCCGTTTTCATCAAGGAACTCCTCGAGCCGATCGACAACCTCGGCCAACGGCGTCTCGCCATCCATGAACCGGGATGTGGCGAGATGAATCGCGTGGCCGATAGCGCGGGTCTGGCTCGTGTCGACCAGTTGTTCGACACCACGCAGATCGATGGACTCGCTGCCGAACAGGATCGAGTCGAGAGCCTTCGCGTCGATCTTCACGTCACGCCGCCCGCGCGAGGGATCGAAACTCTCGGCCAAGGGGATGCGGCGGGCATCCAGGGAAAGCGGCGTGGTGACCTCTTTCCGGCGCTGAGTGTCGAGGTTCAATCCAACCGTCGCGGCCTCCTCAGTCACATCCAAGGGGAGATATTCACGCATCGCGATCACAGTATCGGCGGCGTCCAGGTAATCGCCGCACCCCCCCATCACCAGGATCGTGGAAACCCCCGCAGTCTCGTACAACTCGCGCACACGGTCCACGAAAGGCGTAATCGGTTCGTGCTCCTTGGCGATCAGCGCCTGCATCCTGGCATCGCGCACCATGAAGTTGGTCGCGGAAGTATCTTCGTCGAGCAACAAGACCTTCGCCCCCACTTCAAGCGCTTCCAGAATGCTCGCCGCTTGACTGGTGCTCCCGCTAGCGTCGCCGGTTCGAAACACGGTGGTCTCACGGCCTTGAGGCAGATCGCCAATGAACGAGCTGATGTCTACGCATTCGGCCCGACGACCATCCTCGGCCCGAATCTTCACCGCGTCGCCGACGGTCACCACATAGTCGCGCCCATCGCCGGGCACATGGGCATAGACGCCACGCTCGATGGCGCGCAGAAGGCACGATTTGCCGTGGTAGCCTCCGCCGACAATCAGCGTCACACCCCTCGGAACGCCCATCCCGGTCAGTTCGTCCAACTGCCGCCCGTCTCTCTGGATTGGATTCAGCAGCGGGACGGTGACTCGAAACGCCTCCGGCGAAACAAACGCGACCGCGTCGGCGCGAGCCATTGGCCGGTCGCTAACGCCGCTCTCGCGAGGCAGAATCGATCCGTCGGCGACAAATGCCACCAGCCCCCTCTCTTCGAGCCGGTCGCGGATCGCCTCTTGATTCTCAACGCATTCGACAAAACGTATAATAGCGTCATGAGGGAGATTCTTCCACAG
>CAYTDF010000192.1:0-6741 GCA_964436365.1 uncultured bacterium
ACCAAACAATTATTATCGTATGTATTCTTATGAATGGGAAGTGGTTGTCATGACGACACCGCGCCCACGGTTTCTTCCTGGTATGCTTCCTGTTCTTCTTTGTCCTCATCGCCAACTTGACAATGCTGGGCATGCTCACCGGTGTGCTTGTGCAGACTGTAAAGGCCACCGCGGAAGCAGAGACGGAGGAAATGATGATTCGGAACATATCTCAGGTGGTGGACCATCTCTGGGATTTTGCCGATGCGGATAACAACGGCCTTGTGAGCGAGGCGGAGATGGAGAAGTTCGTTCCGCGCTTGGGCGACGTTGAGCTGGAGCGGCTCTGGTATGCCGAACCCCATGATCTGACCGGCATCAGCTATCCGTATCGGTGGGGATTTGATGAAGAACCGTCTCCCGTGACCGACTTCTTCCCTCCGTACCAGCTGGATGCCATCGATTGGACTCGACGGCTGGCCGGTGACGATCTGGCGGTGCACTCGGAAATTTTTTCACCTTTTTCTCAATTCATGGAGTTCTTCAATTTCGAGGAAGGGCTGATGGCGCTCTTGGAAGAACCGGAGAAGGCTCACGCCGTGCTCGACCGGTTTGCGCGGGGGGCGATTGAGCTGGGGAGTATGCAAGTCTCTCGCGACGTGGATGCGCTGTTGATTTCGGATGCGTTCGCGGGGGCGGGGTTCATCTCCAGGGCGATGTATGCGGAGTTTGTCAGGCCCTACAACCGCCGGGTTGTAGAGGGCGTCAAGGAGGCTCGCGACCTTCCGGTCTATGTGCACACGTGTGGAAGCATTGGCGACCGTCTCGAAGATCTCGAATCGTGTGGTTTCGATGGAATCGACACCTTCGATCCTCCGCCTTTGGGGAATGTCGAGATTGGGGAGGCGGTGGAGCGTCTGGGGGGAAGGTTGTTCATCAAAGGTAATCTCGACGCTGTCAACACTCTGCTTTTCAGTTCAAGCGACGACGTGAACGCGGCGGCGAAGGAGCGGATACGGGTTGCGGGGCCGGGGGGTGCGTATGTGCTCTCGACGGCGTGCTCGGTGGCCCCGCACGTCAAGCCCGAGCATATCGCGCTGCTCGCCGACGTGGCCGAAGAGTTTGGAACCTATCCCATACAAACCTAGTGCGACCGTGTGATTCCGCTCGGTTTTCTTTACATGATCTCAGACGATGTGTATCCTTGTTTGCAGTGAGAGAACGATCTGAACCTCTTGCAATGGAGAACGCCATGGTTGTGGAAGAAGGAAAGAAAGCCCCTCTGTTTACCTTGCCCGATGCGGTGGGCGAGAAAGTCTCTCTTAAGGAACTGAAGGGCCGCTGGGTGGTGCTCTATTTCTATCCGCGTGACAACACTCCGGGTTGCACAAAGGAGGCTTGCGCTTTCGGCGAACTGCATCCCCAGTTCGAGAAATGTGAGGCGACGATTCTCGGGGTATCGGGCGACAGCCAGGCTTCGCATGTGAAGTTCACAGAGAAGTTCGATCTGCCGTTCACTCTCTTGTCCGATGTGGAGTGCAAGATCGCAACGAAATATGGCGTGTACCGAGAGAAGAACATGTACGGGAAGAAGAAGATGGGCATCGTTCGCTCGACGTTCGTGATCGATCCCGCCGGGAAGATCGCGCGAATCTTCTCGCCAGTGAAGGTCGCCGGGCATGCGGATGCCGTTCTGGCCGCGATTGTCGATGAAAGGACCTCCTAATGAGCGATGCGACGAAGAGGCGCCGAATCATGGTTATTGACGACGACGAGCCGGTGCTCGTCTTTCACCAGTCCGTCTTGGAAGAAGAGGGGTACGAGGTCGATACAGCCGAGCACGTTGGTGTGGCGTTGGAGAAGATGAGCGCGACGCGGCCAGACCTGATTCTGTTGGATATTCGAATGCCCGGTGTGGACGGGATTCACGCGGCGCGGATGTTTAAGCACGACCTTCGGCTCAAGGATGTCCCCATCCTGATCATCACCTCTTGTCGCGATGAGGACGTGCTCGAAAAACTCGAGGAGTCTGGAGCCTGCGGTATATTGTTCAAACCGTACGCCGCGGATCTGCTCTACAGGCGTGTCCAAGCGATCTTCGAGCAATCGGATAGGGCGGAGTACGGACCCTTCACAATCGAGTAGTGCGCGGCGGCGAGCTGTGCGCAAGGACGATCTCGTACTCGAGGGGGCGTAACGTTTTGGATTCGTTTTCGGACCGGTGGAGCACCTATTTGAAAGAAAGGGCGGATTGCGGTCTTCTAAGAAGGCTACGCCCTGCGGAATCGGGGCAACCCGGTTTTGTTTCTATTGCCGGGAAGCGGGTTCTCGATCTCTCTTCCAACGACTACCTCGGGTTCGCTCGCGAACGTTTCGAGACGCGGTGCGAATCGCCGGGAACAGGCGCAGGTGCGTCACGGCTCGTGGTTGGTGACCACCCCCTTCACCACCGATTAGAAGAGACGATTGCCCGGTCGAAGGGGACCGAGGGCGCGTTGCTCTATCCCAGTGGCTATCAGGCCAATGTTGGTTTGCTCTCCTCGCTCGCGAATCGGGATACGACCGTCATTGCCGATCGATTGAACCACGCCTCACTTGTTGACGGCGCCAAGCTGTCCGGCGCGCGTCTGGTTCGTTACGCACATGGCAATGTCGGCGCGGCGCGCGACGCGCTCGAGGCGTGCCGTGACCGTCCGGCGCTGCTGGTGACGGATTCGGTCTTTTCGATGGATGGCGATATTGCACCTCTGCCGGAACTTCTCGATCTAGCCGTGCGCTATGGCGCGCTGTTGGTTGTCGACGAGGCCCACGCGACAGGTGTACTCGGTCCCCACGGCGCGGGGGCATGGCATGCTGCGGGCTTACCGGTCTCTTCCGATACGCCGGTGGTCTTGATGGGGACACTGAGCAAAGCCATTGGGTGTCAGGGGGGATTCGTTTGTGGCTCGCGTCTGTTAATTGACTATCTAATCAATACTTCTAGAGCGTTTATTTATAGCACGGGATTGTCTCCCGTTTTGGCGGCCGGGGCATTGGCGGCGTTCGAACGGCTGCAGGCGGATCCCGGTCTACTCGACAAACTGGCGGCGAACGCGCGTTGTTTCCGTGAGGCTCTCCAAGCTGCGGGCGTGGAGACGGGCCGGTCGGGGATGCCTATCGTTCCGGTGCGTGTCGGAGAGGCGCAGCGGGCTGTGGAGGTATCCGAGCGCTTGCTGGAACGTGGCATTCTCGGCGTCGCGATTCGGCCACCTACGGTGCCCGAAGGCACGTCGAGGCTTCGTTTCACGGTCACTGCGGCCCACGACCGTGGGGCTCTCGCGGAAGCCGCACGCGACATCGGCGAAATCGTGAGACGGTGTCGGGGTTAAGGTTTGATCGCCGTGGCCCAGTCCGGCACCTGGTCGAACTCGATACCCAGGACGCTCCGCATGTAGAAGAGCATCATCAGTGTGATGCCGGCAATCGCGATTAGATTAAGGCCGAAACCGGTTCGGGCCATGTCTTTGGCCCCCACAAATCCACTCCCGTAGACAATGGCATTCGGCGGTGTCGCCACAGGAAGCATGAAGGCCATCGAGACGGCGAAGCAACAGGGTAGCATGAATAAGTAGGGATTCTGCCCCAAACCGATGGCCGCGCTGGCCAGGATCGGGATGAAGATCGTGGAGGTCGCTGTGTTGGATGTCAGCTCGGTGAGAAAGGTCATGACCAACGCGACCATGAGTACGATGAACGCGGGATGAACGCCGTGCAGTACAAGGGCCTGGTTGGCCACCCATGTCGAGAGTCCGGAATAGCCGAATCCACCGGCGAGCGCGATGCCGCCGCCCATGATGAGCAGCACGTCCCAAGGGACGCGCAACGCGGTGCGTACGTCGAGAACGAATTCGCCTTTTTTCACGTTGACCGGGACCGCAAACATGAGCAACGCTCCCAAAATGGCCACCGTTGCGTCATTGATATACGACTGGCCTGTGGGGGTCTTCGGCAGGATCTCTTCGAATCCGGGGATGGTGAACGCCCCGAGATGGATGGTTCGCCGCGTGAGCCATAGCAGAGCCGTGAATCCAAAGATTACCGCCACCGACCACTCGCCACGGCTGATGGGTCCCAGAGCGCGCCGCTCGCGTTCGATCACTTCACCGGCTGCGGTGGTTGGCTTCGGCAGTTTGAATGTAACCCGCGTGAGGTAAAGCCAGGTAATCGGAATGAGTAGGCAAACCAGGGGGACACCCAGCCGCATCCACGTGACGAAATCGATTCGTTGATCGAACAGTTCGAACGCCTGCGCGATCAGGACACCGTTCGGGCCGGTGCCGACAACGGTCCCGGTCCCTCCAATGGAACTCGAATAGGCGATGCCCAGCATCAGCGCCGGACCGAACCCGGCCACCGCTTTCTCTCCCGCGCTTCGGCGGAGATGCTCGACCACCGCCAACGCCACCGGCAGCATCATCACTGTGGTGGCGGTGTTTGTAACCCACATGCTGATGAACGCCGACGCGACCATAAACCCCAATATGATTCGTGACGGTGTGACTCCGATCAGGTTTATCAGCCACAGCGCGAGTCGCTTATGCAGATTCCAGCGTTGCATACCGGCGGCCAGCATGAACCCGCCCAGGATGAGATAGACGATCCAGTGGGCGTACGAGGGCATCACTTCTGCGGTGGTGCGGACGCCCAGCACGGGAAAGAGCACGATCGGTGCGAGCGCCGTTGCGCCCAGTGGGATCGCTTCAGACAACCACCAAACGGCCATCAGAATGGCGGTTGCGGCCACCGCTTGTCCCGCCGGTGAAATGGATTCTGGAAATGGGGCCGCGAGGCAAAGCAGGAAGACTGCTGGGCCCGCCAGCAACCATGAGAGCGACGAGTTGAATACGATGGCGGCGAGAATGATTTCCACGACCAAGAAGAGCCAACCCTCGCCCATCCCCAGTCCAAACCAAAGCAGCGCGAAGAGGAGTGGGCAGGGGATCAAGAGAACGGTGGCCAAACCTGGACGACGGCTGCCCAAGGTCTCCGAGCATGTAGGGATATGTTTCTCTACTTGTTGTTCCGCCAACCGTTTTTCCTCTGTTTGGTGGGAATTGTCTCCGTGCTTTGCTGGCTGGGCGATGCGCCGCGCTTGCGCCGAACGAAGTGTACGCCTTCCACACCCACAAGATTCTGCATCAGATTGTCGAGCTGCTGCCGGTCACTGATTCGCAGTGTGAACAGGCACCGGACGACGCTCTCGTCGTCGGTCACAGAATGACATGCGCCGATGCTGATGCCAAGCCCCGATATCCGGTGGGATAGGTCCGACAGCAGGCTCTGCCGGTCTCGTGAGACGACCTCCACGTCCACGGCGAAATCGCTCGGAGTATCGGTTTCCCAGAAAAGATTCATCAACCGCTGCGGTTCGAGATTGAGATGCTGAATGTTCTTGCAGTCCTGGCGGTGGATTGTGATTCCCCGGCCACGCGTCACGAAACCGACGATCTCATCCCCCGGTAACGGCGCGCAGCAGCGGGCGCGCCGGTACAAGATATTGTCGATGTCGCCCAGTCGAACGATTGCACTCGGCTTTTCCTCGGTGCGCTTGACCGCCTTCTTGGGTTTGTTGCTGGTGCTCCGTTCTTGAATGATGCGCGCCAGAATCTGCTTGGTCGAAATACGCCCGAAGCCGATATTGACGTGCAGATCGTCGACGTTGCGTTGGTTGAGCGTCTTCAGGTATCGCCGAAACGCCGGACTCTTATAGAACTCCTTGGGGACGACACCGTGACGCTGCAGGTCCCGATTCAGCATGACCCGGCCTTGTTCGAGCAACTCGTCGCGCCGTGTCTCCAAAAGGTAACGCCGTATTTTCGCTTTCGCGCTGCTGGTGCGGACGATCTCCAGCCAGGAGGGGGAGGCCATGCCCCGTTTGCTGCGGATGATCTCGATGGTGTCGCCCGTCTGGAGTTTGTGGTTTAGGGGAGCGATGCGCCCGTTGATCCGCACGCCTTCGCACTGATTGCCTAGATCGGTATGAATACGATAGGCGAAGTCGATTGGCGTCGCCCCCAGCGGAAGGCGCATCAGTTTGCCCTTCGGCGTGTTCACATAGACCTCGTCCGCAAACAGGTCACGCTTGATCTCATCCACGAATTCATCTGGATTGAGCGTGTCCGGGAGCTGTTCGGAGAGTCCTGCCAACCATTTGGAGTCCTTGCCCAGCCGTCGGCCGTCGGTGCCTTCTTTGTACCGCCAATGGGCTGCGATGCCACGCTCGGCGACGCTGTGCATCTCACGGGTCCGAATCTGGAATTCGACGAGATGGCTCTTCGGCCCGAAAACCGTGGTATGCAGTGAGCGGTATTCGTTGGGTTTCGGAGAGGCGACGTAGTCTTTGAACTTGCCCTCTTTCGGCCGCCACAGGGAATGCACCACGCCCAGAGCGGCGTAACACTCGCCCACGGTTCCCGTGATAATTCGTATGGCCAAGAGGTCCGTCAACTCGTCGAAACTCTTGCCGCTTCGTTTCATCTTGCAGTAGATGCTATAGAAGTGCTTGGCGCGCCCCGTAACGCTACATCCAATGCCTTCTTCGAGAAGCGTGGTCTGAAGTTGCTGTTGGGTCTCCTCGATATACGCTTTTCGATCGCGCCTTTTCTCGGAAACCTTGCTCTTAATGTCCTGGTAGACTTCCGGGTGCAGGAACGAGAGGGACAAGTCCTCCAACTCCCATTTGATCTCTCCCAATCCCAGTCGGTGAGCGAGCGGTGCGAAGAT